>JAFTKT010000120.1 GCA_017453145.1 Clostridia bacterium | reverse complement strand
GGATCTGGGCACCGTGGGCGAGACCGCTGCGCTGACCCTCAACGGCATCCCCTGCGGCAGCCGCATTGCCCCGCCCTATGCCTTCGATATCAGCGAAGCCATCAAACCCGGTAAAAATACCATCGAGATCCCGCTTGCGATACCCGCTTTGGAAAGGGGCAGGGTAACTTTAATAAACGCTTTTGCGGGCGTTGCGCCAAGGTCTTTTGCCGCCTCTAAATAACTTTTATCGATTTTGATAATGGTGGTGTAGATAGGTAAAATCATAAACGGCAGGAAATCGTAGACCATACCGATAATGGTGTTCACGATATTCCACGTTTCCGATTTATTATAAATACCCAGCCAAACGAACAGCTCTTTGAGCGCGTTGATGCGGAGTACGAAATTAACCCACATAGGCACGATAAACAATAAAAGTAACGTCGATTTGTTTTTAAGTTTACAATGCGCGATAATATACGCGACGGGATAGGCAATCAACAGGCAAACGACGGTGCTCATTGTCGAGATGAACAAACTACGCACAATCGTTTTGAAGTTATACGACTGAAAGAACCCGAGCAGCCCCTCGCCGCTTGAACTGAAAAATACGCGCACGTATTCCCAAGTAAATTTCCCTGCGTCGTCGGTAAAGGCGTAGTACACTACGATAAAGAGGGGAATGACGACGAATACCGCTAAAAATAAGGCGTAGGGGATTGCAAGGAGCTTGCGGGAAAAATGAAACTTTGTTTTTGTCATTGTTTTCCGCCCTCCGTCTGTTTAAGCGTCAAGCGGATTTTTTCTTTGGGGATAATCAAGCTCACGAGGTCGTTCTCGTTCCAAAGGTCCTCGCAGGCAAGCACGTAGTCCTCCTCGTTTTCCGTGCGGACGATATAACGGTAGTATTCGCTCTTATAAATCAAGGAAATGATATGTCCTTTTGCGCCACCTTCGTTTTCGTTGTCGCTCATGGTAATGTCGTGCAAATCGACTTCGACGTTGACTTCCACGTCCGTCAAATCTAGCTTTTCGCCTTTTGCGGTAATTAAGTAACCCTCTTCGTCCAGATGACTGTTCGGGTATAATTGCGTAACGTCGCATTCAAATTCCCCGTCGCCGAATTCAACGGTGTTGCGTTTGGTAATCACGCCCGTGAACTTATTGACGCGGAATTCCTTTTTCATAACGTGTATGCCGTTGGGTTTAATCACAAGTCCGACCGTTTCGCCGACTTCGGGCGCAGTCGTGCTTTGGATTTCAATTTCGTATCTACCGCATTGCACGAGGATTTGATAGTGGATACCTTTGAAAATAACAGAAGTAACCTTGCCTTTGAGCGTACCTACGTCCACCGATTTAATCTTCACGTCTTCGGGGCGCACGACGACGTCAACGGGCTCGTCTTTTTCGAAACCGCCGTCCAAACACTCGAATTTCTTGCCGCAGAACCGCACCTCGCCGTCTTGGGGCATAACCCCCGAAAAGATATTGCTTTCGCCTATGAAATCGGCGACGAACGTATTTTTCGGCTCGTTATAAATGCTTTCGGGCGTGCCGATTTGTTGAATTACGCCGTCTGCCATAACCACAATAGTATTGGACATGGTCAGCGCCTCTTCTTGGTCGTGCGTTACGTAGATAAAGGTAATACCCAAACGCTTGTGCATGGCTTTGAGTTCGAGCTGCATTTCTTTGCGCATCTTCAAATCGAGCGCGCCGAGCGGCTCGTCGAGGAGCAGGATTTCAGGCTCGTTTACAATGGCGCGGGCGATAGCAATGCGTTGTTGTTGTCCGCCTGAGAGGGTAGAAATGCTCCGTTTTTCAAAACCGCTCAAATCCACGATTTCAAGTGCCTTTTTCACCTTTTCCGCGATTACGGGTTTGGGCAATTTCTCCATTTTTGTCTTGGAGTTGCCTTTTTTATCGATATAGGTGGTCGCAATACGCTTTTGTTTGAGCCCGAACGCAACGTTTTCAAAAACGTTGAGGTGGGGGAACAGTGCATATTTTTGGAATACGGTATTCACGGGGCGTAAATTCGGCGGTAAATCGGTTACGTCTTTGCCGCCAAGTAAAATTTTACCGCTGGTGGGCATATCGAATCCTGCGAGCATACGCAAGGTTGTCGTTTTGCCACAACCGGACGGACCAAGAAAGGTGATAAATTCGCCTTTGCGGACGTAGAAATTCATATTTTCCACGACGGAAACGCCGTCGAATTCCTTGCATACGTCTACAAACTCTATAATTTTGGAGCTGTTGTCCAAAGCTGTATTTTTTTTCATAGGTGTCGTTTCTCCGAATTAAAAATTAGGTGGGGTGGAAACCCAAAGAAATTTAGCCGCGCCTTTGCCTTTATTTTCGATAAAGTGCGGTTTGCTTGCGGGATAGTAAAAGGCTTCGCCTTTTTTACATAGGTGGCGTTTATTGCCGAGCACGATAGCGATTTTACCTTCTAACACGTAGCCGAATTCTTCTCCCTCGTGGGGGACGTCGCTTGCCGTTGCGCGGTTTTCGGATAGCTCTACCAAGACGGGCTCCATCATATTTTTCTGCGCGTTGGGGATTAACCAGTTGAGCGTTTCGTTTTCCGTCGTCTTTTCAATAAACTCTTCTTTTCCGAACACGACCTTTTCGGACTTTTCCTCTTGAAAGAACGCCGCAAGACTGCTACCGAGCGCGGATAGAATATCCGTGAGCGTGGCAATCGAGGGGCTATTCAAATCGTTTTCAAGTTGCGAGATATATCCCTTTGTTAGCTCGCACCTGTCGGCAAGCTCTGCTTGTGTTAAACCGAGTTGTAGGCGCATTCGTTTGATTTTTTTGCCGAGTTCCATATAGCTATCTCCGTCGGTTTGTTAATAATAAACGAAAAGTTTAGCAAAAATAAACTTTTCGACGCTATTTATTATAGAAGAAACGTGTAGGAAAGTCAATCGTTTGAAAGGCTTTTTTATGATATTTTTACATAAACGGACAAAAAAATTTCCCGCCTTAAAAAAGGGCGGAAAACAAAGCGTGTGCGCGGACACGAAAAAAGGGGTCTACCGCTAGGCAGACCCTCATATTTTATAATGGGATAAGTAGGGTGTTTAGTTCAAAGTGGCAAGTTTCTTTGCGAGCTTTGCTTTTCTGTTGTTTGCGTTGTTCTTGTGGATAACGCCTTTGGTAACAGCCGCGTCAATCGCGGATACGGTTACGGGGTAAAGCGCAGTCGCTTCTTCTTTATTGCCCGCATTCACAGCTTCAAGGAATTTCTTCACTTGTGTTTTGAGCGCGGATTTAATCGCTTTGTTTTGCATGGTTTTCTTTTCGATAACCAAAACTCTCTTCTTTGCAGATTTAATATTAGGCATAATCTTCTCCTTGTACTTTCGAAAATATTTTTCGTTTCAATTTATTGCGTAGACTATTTTAACATAAATTTCCCCGATTGTAAACTGTTTTTCAATGGTAAAACGTGAAAAAGATTAAAAATTTCAAAAAATTTGTGTTTTGGAGGTAAAAATGAGTATTCCCAAAGGCGGCGTCGTCGTTTTTGACAGCGGAATCGGCGGTTTGACCACGCTAGCCAAATGCGTCGAACTTTGTAAAATACGTCCGTTTTATTACTACGGCGACAATGCGCGCGCGCCCTATGGCAATCTTTCGCCCGAAAGGGTGCGAGGCTACGTTTCGGAAATATTCGAAAAACTCGAAACGTTGCAGCCCTGCGCGGCGGTGCTGGCTTGCAACACGGTTACCGCGCTTTGCGTGGAGGCGTTGCGAAAGAAATACGCTTTTCCGATTATCGGGGCAGAACCCGCCGTTCGTGCGGCGGCAAAGCGGGGCGGTGAGATTTTCGTGCTTGCTACCTCCGCCACCGTCCAAAGCGCAAAATTTCACGCGCTTTGTCAAAACGTCGAGCGTAAATATCCCTCCGCGCGCGTGCGAGCGTTTGCTTGTCCCGCGCTTGCAGGCGCAATAGAAAACCGTTTGACGGAAAAAAATTTCGATTTCACTTCTTTTTTGCCCGTCGGCAATCCCTCGTCCGTCGTGCTTGGTTGCACACACTACGTCTTTATTCAAAACCGAATAGGGGAATTCTACCATTGTCCGACCTTTGACGGAAATATCGGAATTGCGCAAAGACTGCGTTTTTTTGTGGATAACTTTCCGAACCCGTTACACGGGTTGAATTGTGGAGAAGTACCCGTTTTCGGGGATAACTGTGGAAAAAGTAGGGAGGGGCAACCACTTTTATCCACAATCCCACCGAGCGGTGGAAAAGAGGGGGAAATCTACTTTCTTGGTGGCTCTTCGGTATATAATCGCACCATTTTCGAACAAATGTTCGTGAATGTCAGGAAATAAAAGGGGTTCGTGTGGTTAAAAAATCCAAAAAAATTAAAAAATTTTTGAAAAAGTGCGTTCAAACAGTTGACAAGTGGTTAAAAGTGGTTGTATAATAAAAACACGTAATTGTCAAAGTGTCGCATTGACGGTATTTGCAAAATTTGGAAAAAGGAGGACGGCGCAAATGTTCAAAGGCGTGTTCGAACATCAATTAGACGACAAAAACAGATTGCGTATTCCCTCCAAGTTCAAAAAGGAGCTGACGGGGGAACACGGCGAAAAGACGTATAGTTTCTTTCGCGGTATGAACCGTTGCATTTGCGTCATGGCAGACGAATACCTCGACGACACGATTAGCGATTTGTCGGAGGAGGGCATTTCCGAATCGACGCCCGCCTCGACGCTGTTTTTCGGGAGTATCTTTTCTGCGGAAGAGGATTCGCAAGGGCGCGTGGTGTTGCCTGCCACCTTAAAAAAGATGGCGGGGATAAAAAAGGACGTGGTAACGCTCGGTCGCGGCAAGCGTTTGGAAATTTGGGCGGCGGAGAGATACTACGAATACCTTGAAGGCATTGACTACGACGCAGAATTGAAAAAGCTCGGTATTTAACGCAGGGCGGGGGAGCAAAAACAATGTTAGAGTTTTCGCACAAGCCCGTTATGCTTGAAGAATGTATGGGCGGGTTGTCCTTGAAAGAGGGCGGCGTTTGGTTCGACGGCACGGTTGGTGGCGGCGGACACTCCTTTGAGATTTTGAAACGCACCGCACCGAGCGGTAAATTGCTCGCGACCGACCTCGACGACGAGGCGATTGCGGCGGCAAACGCAAGATTGCAAGAATTTGCAGGTAGATTTACTATCTACAAATCCAACTATAAAGACTACGAGCGCGTATTTGAGGCGGCAGGCGTGGAAAAGATAGACGGGGCGATTTTGGATTTCGGGATTTCCTCGCATCAAATCGACGACGCCGAACGCGGATTTTCCTACCGACAGGCAAACGCGCCTCTCGATATGCGTATGGACCAAAACGCACCGCTGACGGCGGAGGCGATTTTGAACACCTATTCGGAGGACAAGCTCGCAAGAATTATAAAAACGTATGGCGAGGAAACGTTTGCAAAGCAAATTGCGAGAAATATCGTCAAATACAGAACGGAAAAATCGCTCAAAACTTCGGGCGAGCTTGCGGAAATCATTCAAAAGAGTATTCCCGCAAAATTCCGTTTCGGCGCGCCGTGCGAAAGAAAAACCTTTCAGGCGCTGCGCATAGAAGTAAACGGCGAGTTAGACGGCTTATACGAGCTTGTTCTGTCCTTGACCCGTCGCTTGAAAAAGGGTGGGAGAATGGTAATTTTGACCTTTCAGTCTTTGGAGGACAGGATTGTCAAAGACGCGTTCAAATATTTGGAAAACCCTTGCACGTGCCCTGTAAACTTTCCCGTTTGCGTGTGCGGCAAGAAACCTGAAATTAAGATTATTACGAAAAAGCCGATTACGGCAACGGACGAGGAACTGAAAGAAAACACAAGAAGTAAATGCGCAAAGCTCCGTATCGCGGAGCGGATTTGATAAAGGATAAGGGATTTAAGGAAAAGGAAAAACGGAGAAACGGAGGAGCGAGACATGGAAACGTTGTTGGAATACGAAAGAACGCAAGAACTGACCGCCACGCGCGAGGCAGAGTTACATAACGCGGGTATCAAAGAACGGTACCGCCGCTTGCGCGATGCGGAAGAACGACAGTTCGGCGAAAATACTACCACTGAAACCAACGCGACGGATTATACCGTTCGCGCGTCTGTGCTCGCACCCGAGCGCCCCGTTGTTTCCGCGCCTACCGACGTACAAGCCCCGACGGTAACGGAATACGTCAGAAAGCGCGTGGAATCGCCTGTCTTTACGACGGAAAAATTCAATGCATTGCCGCAAGAAACGCCCGTTTCGGTGCAAGCGCCCGTAGAAATTCCGACGGCGCAAGCGCCTGTTTCGACGGTAGCGGTGGCGACGGAGGCGCAATACTCACTGTCGCAAATGGCAAAAACGGTTATGGCTGCGGTGGCGGCGCTCGTTGTGATGATGCTCGTGGCGATTTGTATCAATACGCATATCATCAATGTCAAAACGGCACAACTCCAAGCTTTGGAAACGCGCCAAGCGGAATTGACGGAACTGAATACGGAAATTCAAAACCGTATTCAAAAAGCGAAATCGGAGCAATCCATTCGGGAATACGCCGAATCGCAAGGAATGATTGAGAGCGGTCGGTAATAGAATATAGCAAAGCGTTTTGCGGAGGTATTCTGTTATCAAAGGAGCGAAAAAAGATTTTTCCATATCCATTTTACGAAAGAGGTTACTCGCTGTGGTATTAGCGGTAACCTTTCTTTTTTGCTTTTTAGTCGGGCGGTTTTGCTACGTGCAAATTATTTGGCAAGAAGAGCTCGGTTATCGCGCCCTCGACCAATGGACGCGAGAAATCCCAATTGTGGCACAGCGCGGTAAAATTACGGACAGAAACGGTATCGTTCTCGCCGATAATTCCACCGCCTACACCGTTTTTGCGCGTTCAAACGCCATCAAAGACAAAGCCGCGACCGCCGCCGCGCTTGCAAAGGCGTTGTCGGTAGACGAAACGAAGATTTTTGAAAAGCTGACCAAGAAAAAGGCGTCGGAAATCACCATAACGCGAAAAACGGACAAAGCAAATATTCAATCACTCGCCGAACTTTCGTTAGACGGCGTGTACTATTCCCGCGATAACGTGCGGACGTACCCGAAAAGCGAAACGCTTTGTCAGGTGTTGGGCTTTACCTCTTCCGACGGGGTAGGCACGACGGGCATAGAAAAATATTATGAAAAATATCTATCGGGTAAAAACGGGGAATTACTCTATGAAACAGACCTAGTCGGGATAGAAATTGAGGGGAGCGTGGCGACATATCTTCCCGCAGAGGACGGATATAACGTGGAGCTGACGATTGATTACGGCATCCAGCAAATCGTCGAAAGTGCGCTCGAAAAGACGGTTGCGGAGTATTCGCCCGTTTCCGCCTCGTGTATTTTCTTGGACGTGAATACGTTTGAAGTGCTCGCGCTTGCGAATTGTCCGTCCTACGATTTGAACGATATACCCCGAAACGATATGGAACTTTTGAACAAACTTTCGAGGAACGCGCTCGTGTGCGATATTTATGAGCCCGGTTCGACTTTCAAAATTATCACTTCCGCTATCAATATAGAGGAACACTTGCAAGGCAATAAAAAAGCGTTTTCAACGAACTACGTCTTTCCAAGCTCGCGTACCCGTGCGGTAGACGGCACGACGGTAAAATGTTGGAGCAATCACGCGAACGGCAAACATTGCAATCAAACGCTCGCGGAGGCGCTCAATAACAGCTGTAATCCGTGCTTTACCGATATGGCGTTATCGCTTGGCAAAGAAACTTTCTACGAGTATTTGTCCGCGTTCGGGTTTGGACAGCGCACGGGAATCGATTTCGGCGGCGAGGCATACGGGCTTATGATGCCCAAAGCGGCGGTGCGGAATTGCGACCTTGCGCGTATTGGGTTTGGGCAGACGATAGCGGTGTCGGGCATTCAGCTTGCCTGTGCGACGGCATCGGCAATCAACGGCGGGTATTATTACACGCCCAAGCTCGTGAAAAGAATTTACGCAAACGACGGCTACGTGCTACAAACGGCGGATAACACCGTGCAAGCGCGGACGGTGAGCGGCGAGGCGTCGAAAATCCTTGCGGGTATGTTAGAGGGCGTAGTCAAAGAGGGGAGCGGTAAAAAGGCGTATATTGAGGGTTATAAAATCGGCGGCAAAACAGGCACGGCACAAAAATTTGAGAACGGACGTATCGCGGCAGGGAAATACGTTTCGTCGTTTGTGGGCTTTTTTCCTGCCGACAAACCCGAATATCTCGCACTTGTCGTTGTGAACGAGCCCAAAGGCGCGTACTACGGCTCGGTGGTTGCCGCGCCGTGCGCGAAAGAAATTTTTCAAGGCGTGATTGATTTGAAGGGAATGAAAATATAGCGCTTTTTGGGAAATTTGAAATCCTATCTTCAAAAACCGTAAAAAAATCAAAAAAATTTTTGTATAACGCCTTTCATTTTCTTTTCAAATTCAAATAAATTTGTTATAATAGAAAAAGAATTTGACGAAAAGACCGTCAAATGTAATATGGTATTCTAATTAAAGAGGTTTTATAAATTATGGAAAAGATTTACACAGGCAAAACAAAAGACGTTTACAAGCTCGAAAACGGCAACGTGTTGTTGAAATTTAAGGACGACTGCACGGGCAAAGACGGCGTATTCGACCCGGGTGAAAACACGGTCGGGCTTACGATTGAGGGTATCGGCAAGGCGAATTTGAAATCTTCCGTCTACTATTTCGAGTTATTGAAAAAAGCAGGTATCAAAACGCACTACGTTTCGGCGGATATAGAAAACGCGACGATGGAGGTTTTGCCTGCGACGGTGTTCGGACACGGGTTGGAGGTAATTTGCCGCTTGGTCGCAACGGGTAGCTTTATCAGAAGATACGGCGAATATATCGAAAACGGCACGCCTCTTGCCGGCGGCTACGTGGAATGTACGTTCAAAAACGACGATAAGGGCGACCCGCTCGTAACGGCAGAGGGCTTGGCTGCGCTTGGGGTTATGAGTATGGAAATGTTCAACTCCATGAAAGAGCAAACGTTGAAAATCACCAAAGTCGTTGCGGACGATTTGAAATCCATCGGTTTAGACCTTTGGGATATTAAGTTTGAATTCGGTTACAACAACGGCGAAGTCATTTTGATTGACGAAATCGCGTCGGGCAATATGCGCGTTTATAAAGACGGCAAAATCGTTGAGCCTGTCGAGCTTACCAAACTGATTAACGAAAGATAACGTATCGAAAAATCAAAAGCCGCTCTCTTGTCGAGAGCGGCTTTTCCGTTTATAAAACGGTTGCGTATTTAGTCATTCGTTTTTCGGTTTTTTCGTTACAGCCTACAAACCGCAAGGCGGTATTTTGTTTTTTAGCGAACCGTTGCAGTCCCACAAGCTTTTCAAGCGCCGTTTCGTCAATGCTTTCCAAATTCGTCATATCTACAACAAGCTCGTGGTAATCGGTAAGCACTTCGCGCAACGTATCGACGAGCTTGTTTGCATTCAAGAAAAACAACGCGCCGCTTAACGTGAACGTATTCTCCGTGCGGTCTATCTTTAAGCCCGTTTTCAAATTCTTTGCATTGAGAACAAAGGTTACCGCCACGCCGCCGATTACGCCATACGTCAAGTCGAATACAATCGTCAAAAGACAGGTAATCAACAGGATAACGGTATCGCGCACGCCGAATTTGGCAAGCTTGAAAAACAAGGGGAAACGGCTCATATTGATAGCGACGGAAATCAAAATTGCAGAGAACACGGCAAGGGGGATATACTTGACGACGTTCATCAAAGCGAAATACATAATCAACACGAACACGGCGTGGAACATACCCGCAAGCGGGCTTTTCGCGCCGTGTTCTATGGCGGCGGCGGTGCGTGCGATTGCGCCTGTGGCAGGTAAACCGCCGAGCAGAGAGGAGCAGATATTCGCCGCGCCTTGTCCGACGAGCTCTTGGTTCGCGTCAAACGGTACGCCCGTCATGCCCGCCGCAACGGTTGCGGAGAGCAAACTTTCGATTGCGCATAAAAAGGCAATCACGATAGCGGGCATAATTAACGCGGAAAATTTAACCTGTGCAATCGTGGAAAAATCAATCGGGAAAAATCCTGCTTGAATGTCGCCGTATTTCGAGCCGATAGTCGTAACGTTTGCGCCGAGAAGATTGAAAAGCAGCGTTGCCCCTGTGCATACGATAAGCGCGACGAACGCGGCAGGGATTTTCTTGCTGACTTTGGGCAAGAGTATGACGCAGAGCAAGCCGAGTACGCCTACTCCAAACGTCGCTAGGTCAAAGGACGAAATATTGATGATATACGAAACGATTTTTTCAATGGCGTCTACACCGCCCGCATTCAAACCGCAAAGGTCCTTGATTTGTCCGATAAGCAACGTAACGCCGATACCCGTCGTGAACCCGATTGTAATAGGATAAGGGAAAAATTTCATAACGCTGCCCGCGCGGAGCAAACCCATTACAATCAAAATCCCGCCTGCCATAATCCCTGCAAGCGCAAGCCCTAAAACGCCTATGTCGGGGTTAGCAAGATACCCGAACAGTATCACGACGAACGCCGCCGTCGGTCCGCCGATTTGATGTTTACTGCCGCCGAGCGCGGAGATGAAAAAGCCCGCGACGATAGCGGTGATAACGCCGAACTGAATACCTCTTGAAGAAACTTCGGCGGGGACGGATTGCAGACCGAGCGCAATGGATAACGGTAACGCGATAATCGCGACCATAAGCCCTGCTGTTAAGTCGTGCCATAAATCACTCTTTTTGTAACCCTTTAACGATTGTATAAGCTTTGGTGTCATAACAAATTACCTTCTTTTGTCGAATACGGAAAATTATAGCACAAATACAATCACTTGGCAAGCGGTTACGGGGGTATTTACGTAATTTTCGAAAAAAGAAATTTTCACGGAGAATTATGCCGCGCAAAACATACCCGAACGGAAAAGCGAATAGAATAATAAGGACAAGGGGGGAATGGGTATGCGGTTATCAAGACTTATCGGCGCGGTAGAAAACGGTGAAATATGCTTTGACGGAGTTTGGGAACGGGAAATAGAGGGGCTTTCTTCGGACAGCCGCAAGATAAAAAAAGGATATTTGTTTTTTTGTTTGACGGGCGGTAGTCAAGACGGACACGACTATGCGGCGGCGGCGGTAAAAAACGGCGCGGCGGCAATCGTCGTGGAAAGAAAACTGCCGTTGAACGTTCCCCAACTGCTCGTGCCCGACACGCGCGCCGCCTTGTCCTTGCTAGCGTGTATGTTCTACGGTTTCCCGTCTGAACGAATGAAAGTAGTCGGGATTACGGGTACAAACGGGAAAACCACGACGGCGAATATGCTGTATTCCATTTGGCGCGCGCAGGGCAAAAAAGCAGGCGTAATCGGCACGCTCGGCGTGCGGTTCGGCGAGCAGATACAACCCACTTCTTTGACAACGCCCGACCCGATTGATTTACAAAAAACGCTTGCAGAAATGGCGGCGTCGGGCGTGGAATACGTCGCAATGGAAGTTTCCGCGCACGCGCTCTATTATAAAAAGACGGCAGGCGTACGGTTTGCCGCTTGTATTTTTACCAACTTCACGCAAGACCACTTGGATTTTTTCCGTTCTATGCGCGAATACGAGGGAGCAAAAACAAGCCTGTTCACGCAAACGGATTGTCCGCTTGCCGTGCTCAACGGCGACGATAAGGCAGGCAGAAGAATAGGTGTTGCACGTGAAACAAAAACTGCGCAAAACGCTCTTTTGGAACGGAAAACGGTATACTACGGTTTGGAAACGCCAACGGAAGCGTTTGCGATTATCACGGACGAAACGCTAAAAGGCACGGAGTGTATGCTGAATATAAGCGACAGGCTCTGTCGCGTTTCCCTTGCTTTGACGGGACGGCATAACGTCTACAACGCGCTGGCGGCGGCAACCTGCGCCACCGCGCTCGGCGCGGACAGCCGCGCGGTGGCGAAAGGGCTTATGGACTTGAAATACGTGCGCGGTCGGTTGGAATATGCGGGCGAGTTTCAAGGCGGCGACGTGTTCGTGGACTTTGCGCATACGCCAGACGGCTTGGAAAAATCCCTTGCGGCGTTACGTTTACATTGTAAAGGACGGCTGATTTGTCTGTTTGGTTGTGGGGGGAACCGAGATAAAAGCAAGCGTCCGCTCATGGGCGAGACGGCGGCAAAGCAATGCGATTTTTCCGTGTTGACTTCGGATAATCCGCGCTATGAAGACCCGCTCGACATTCTTTCGGAAATCGAAAAAGGGTATCGTAGATTTTCTATGAAATACGTCGTCGTACCCGAACGCGAAAAGGCGATTTATTACGCGCTCGAACGTTTGCAAAAAGGGGACGTCTTGCTTGTTGCGGGCAAGGGCGGCGAGGAATATCAAGAGATTATGGGTATAAAATACCCATTCAACGACAATGATATAATCGAAAAAATAAGGAAGGAAAAATTCACGCATTGATGGCTATGAAAACGCACGTACTTTCCGCGCTTTGCGCGTTTTTGGTTTCGTTACTCTTTTGTTATCTGTTAATTCCGCTGTTGCGCCGCTTGAAAGCGGGGCAAAATATCCTCGTCTACGTCAAGGAACACAAGCAAAAAAGCGGCACGCCGACAATGGGCGGTTTGGCGTTTATCGCGGCGGCAACGCTCGTTGCGGTGTTGTTTGTGAGAAAAGCGGAACGGACGTTCGTCGTAACGCTTGCTATCGGGCTTGCGTATATGGCGGTAGGCTTGATTGACGATAGCTTAAAGCGTAAACACAAGGAAAATCTAGGCTTAAAGGCTTGGCAGAAGTTTACCTTTCAAACCTGTATCGCCGTGCTTGCGGGGACGTATTGTTTTCGCGCAGGGTTGACGGATTTACACGTTCCCTTTTTCGGGAGTACGCTAAAACTCGGTTTTTGGGCGTTACCGCTTACCGTGTTCGTATTTTTGGCAACGGTCAACGCCGTCAATCTCACAGACGGGTTAGACGGGCTTGCGGCGGGCGTGAGCGCGCCTTTCTTTTTAACGCTCGGCATAATCATTTCCTTGCAGACAGGGGCTATCGCCGTCCCCACGCTTTGCTTTTGCCTAACGGGCGCGCTTTTGGCGTATCTGTTGTTTAATTCTCCGCCTGCCTCCGTGTTTATGGGGGATACGGGTTCACTCGCGCTCGGCGGGTTCGCGGCTTGCGCGGGCGTGTTTACGGGCAACGCGCTATATATTTTGGTAATTGGTTTGCCGTTCGTATTTTCCGTCATATCCGTGATTGTGCAAGTCATATACTATAAAGCGACGGGCGGAAAACGTATCTTTTTGATGTCGCCCGTGCATCATCATTTTCAGCAAAAAGGGTATTCGGAAAGCAAAATTTCCTATGGATATTCCGTGCTGACGCTCGCGCTCGGCGTTGCGTGTATCGTTGCAATATTGTAAATAAGGAGAAAAATACTATGTTTTGTGCACGACAAAGCTTTTTAGTGCTCGGGCTTTCGCGCTCGGGCAGAGCCGCCGCCGAGTTCTTGCTTTCACGCGGCGCAACGACGTATATCTACGACGACGTAGAAAGCGAACGGGTAGAAAAAACGGCGAACGAATTGATGGAAAAGGGCGCGAAACGGGTAAAGAAAGAGGAACTTGCCTCCACGCCCGAAAGGTGCGACGCGCTCGTGTTAAGTCCGGGAATCCCGATTGACCACGCGCTTGCAGTCGCCTTTAAGCGTAATAAGAAAGCGGTGCTGGGCGAAACGGAGCTCGCGGCGAGAAGTATGCGCTGTCCGATAATCGCTATCACGGGCACGAACGGCAAAACGACGACGGTGTCGTTGTTGACCGAAACGCTTTTGGCTGGCGGTTACAACGCCAAAGCCTGCGGCAACGTCGGCACGCCCATGATTGATTTTTGCGGCTTGGACGAAAACGGCGTGGCGGTTGCGGAAATTTCAAGCTTTCAGCTGGAAACGCTCAATTCTCTGTGTCCGCATATCGCAATCGTGCTCAACGTGAGCGAGGACCATTTGAATAGGCATTATAATATGGAGAACTACGTATTCCTCAAAGCCAAGCTCTTGAAAAATCTTTCGGAGGCGGAATACGCGGTGCTCAACTACGACGACAGAGCGGTACGTGCGTTTGCCGAGCGCACGAAAGCGCGTGTGCTGTATTTTTCAGTGCGCGAGCGCGTAGAGGGCGCGTATTACGAAAACGGCGAGCTGTATTTTCAAGGCGAAAAAATTATGGCGGCAAATCAACTCTCCGTCGGCGGTATACATAATATCCAAAACGCTTTGGCGGTGATTGTCGCGGCGAAAACGCTCGGCGTAAAGACGGAAACGCTCGCCGCCGCGCTCGCCTCGTTCAAGGGTGTTAAGCACCGTATCGAGCCCGTTGGGGAAAAGGACGGCGTTTTATATATCAACGATTCCAAAGGCACGAACGTCGACGCGACGGTGCAAGCAATCGGGTGCATGAAACGGGAAACGGTGCTTTTGCTCGGCGGGAAAAATAAGGGCTATGATTATACCCGTCTGTTTTCCGTGTTGGGGCGTTCCGCTGTCGTTCATGCCGTACTCTACGGCGAAAACCGTTACGAATTGCTCAAATGCGCACGGGCGCAAGGGTATGAAAAAGTAACCGTTTGCACGGGCTTTGAAAGAGCTGTCAAAATCGCAAAACTGATTGCGGAAAAAGGGCAGGCGGTGCTGTTAAGCCCTGCAAGCGCGAGCTTTGACGAGTTCGCAAGCTATGAGGAGAGAGGTGAGGCGTTTGTTAAGCTTACAGGGGTATTTGAAGAAGAAACAAAGGACGAAATCTCCGCAGAAACGGAGCTTGACGACGCTTCAACCGAGCGTGATGCGGACGGGCACGGCGAGCAAACCGTTGTCATCGCCGAGCACGAGGACGGGGAGCTCGAATAAGCCTCGCGGAAACGTTGCGATACTTATCCTGACGGCAATGCTCGCGGCGTTTGGGGTGGTGGCGGTGTATTCGGCGAGCGGCTACGTAGCCCAAACGCAATACGGCGACAAGTTCTATTTCGCTAAAAAACAACTGATAGGTTTTGTGCTCGGTGTGCTTGCCATGTGTTTTTGCGGGCGTTGGGATTATACCAAACTCAAAGGCAAACGCGCGCGTTGGGTCGCGCTCGTTGTGCCTATCCTTTTGCTCGCGCTCGTGTTCGTGCCCGGCGTGGGAAAAAGTAACTACGGCGCAACCCGTTGGATAGGAATCGGTAGCGTAACCGTGCAACCCTCCGAGCTCGCCAAATACGGCTTCGTGGTTTTCGCGTCGGCGTATATGTCGGAAAAAATGGGGGAGTTACGCACGTTTAAGGGGGTATTGCCCGTGCTGATTTCGGGCGGGGCGATTTGCCTTTTGATTATTATCGAACCGAATATGTCCGTTACTATGTGTGTTGCGCTCCTGATGCTCGCTATGCTGTTTTTGGGCGGTATGAAAATCAAGCACTTTCTCGTGATTTTCGTGCCCGTGTTACTTGCCGTACCGCTGTTGATTATCGCCGAGCCCTACCGCCTGTCGCGACTCAGCGCCTTTCTCGACCCTTGGGAAAATCCGCGCGGGGAGGGGTATCAGCTCATTCAATCCCTCTATGCGCTCGGCAACGGCGGTTGGTTTGGTACGGGGCTTTTCCGTTCCCGTCAAAAATACCGTTTTTTACCCTTTGCCGAAAGTGATTTCATTTTATCGATTATCGGCGAGGAACTTGGGTTTGTCGGAATTTTCGTATTGTTCGGCGTGAGCTTTGCGCTCGTAATTTGCGGAATAAAGACGGCGGCGGAGGCAGACGATTTCTTTTCCTTTTTGCTTGCGTCGGGCATCACGCTCGTCTACGGTATTCAAACGGTTCTCAACGCGCTGGTCGTGAGCGGCAGTATCCCGCCGACGGGCTTGCCGTTGCCGCTCGTGAGCTCGGGGAATACGTCTTTAATCATCACAATGGCGTCTATGGGGATATTATATTCCGTTTCGCGAAAGGGCAGACGGACACAAAAACAGCGCTTTTTTTCATACAATAAAGCATAAGGAGCTTTAACGTATGGATACATATATTATAAACGGCGGTGAAAAGCTGTACGGCAAGCTGCGTGCGCAAAGTGCGAAAAATACGGTGTTGCCCTTGCTTGCGGCGTCCGTGCTCACCGACGAACAAGTAACAATAAGAGGAGTGCCGACGATTACCGACGTCGAAAATATGTTAAAGATATTGAGCGAAGTCGGTTGCCAAATCAAGCGCAAAAACGGTTGTGCCGTTATCGACAGCTCCAACGCAGTTTCCCACGAAATCCCCACGCGGCTTACGAAGGAACTGCGTTCTTCCGTTTTCATGCTCGGCTCGGTATTGACGCGTTTTCACCGCGCGAAAATTTCTTATCCCGGCGGTTGCGATATAGGCTTGCGCCCGATTGATTTGCACCTTGCGGGGCTCAAACGTTTAGGCGTGGAGATTTCCGAAGAGGGCGGCTACATTGAATGCAGGGCAGAACGGCTCGTCGGCGCGGAAATTTTGCTTGATTTTCCGAGCGTTGGCGCGACGGAAAACATTATTCTTGCCGCCGTCAAGGCAGAGGGCATGACGGTTATTCGTAATGCGGCGAAAGAGCCTGAAATTGTCGATTTGCAAAACTTCCTCAACGCTATGGGTGCAAAGGTACGCGGTGCGGGCGGCGGTACGGTCGTAATCGAGGGGGTAAAACGCTTGCATGGCGTGGAATATACTCCGATAGGCGACAGGATAGAGGCAGGCACGTATTTGGTAGCGGCGGCGATTTGCGGCGGCGAAATCGAGGTAAACGGCGTTCCGCACGAAAATATTGCGGCACTTTTACATAAACTACGTGAAAACGGTTGCAAAATTCATACAAAAAATGATAAAATAGTATTATACAGTAGCGGCAAGCTCAAAGCGGTCGATTTGGTGGAAACGACACCGTTTCCCGGATTTCCCACCGATTTACAGGCGCAATATTCCGCGCTTTGTTGTAGTTGCAAGGGCACGACGCTCGTCGTGGAGAATTTATTCGAAACGCGGTATAAATATGCGGCGGAACTCAAACGCATGGGCGCGGACATAACCGTTCGCGGCAGAACTGCCGTGATTCGCGGCGTGGAAAAATTGCACGGCGCAAGGGTTACGGCTTGCGATTTGCGCGGCGGCGCGGCGCTTGTGGTGGCGGCGCTCGGCGCGGAGGGGCAAAGCACCGTGATGGATTTGTCCCATATCGACAGAGGATACGCCGATTTCGAATACAAACTCAAAAAACTTGGCGCGAAAATACGTCGCGTGAGAATATAAAATAGACAAGTGAAACAAATTACGGAAGAGGAAAAAATCAATGCGCAAAAAAAACGTTTTGATAATCGTATTGACCGTGTTGCTGTTTTTATCGGCGACCGTTTTGGGCGTTTCGACGGTATATCGCGTCAACGCCGTCGCGGTGCGCGCGCCCGTCGTGAGCGAGGCGGCGAAAGCGGAGGCGGAAGAACTGCAAAAACAGCTGACGGCGGCTTACGATAAACAAAGCATATTTTCGACGGACGACGGGCTTGCAAGAGAAATCGTCGCACAGTTTCCCTATTTCAATTTGACGGGCTTTGAACGGAAATACCCCAACCGCCTCGTCGTTGAAGTTTCGGAGGAGGCGGAGGTCTACGCACTTGCTGCGCCGCAGGGCGGGTATTACGCTTTGAGTGCTAACGGCACGGTGCTCGGCACGCGCGAGGATTATAAAAACCGTTCGGATAATGCGAATAATCTCTTGCTTACAGGCTTGAACGCCAGCGGCGAAAAAGGCGCGCCGCTCACGGGCGACGATTGTATTGCCACGCTGTTTGCGTTTTTAGCCGACGTTTCCGAAAGGCTGGACGGAATTAGGCGTAATATTTTATCGGTAGAGGTGTTGCGCCCTGCCTCGACGGCAGAGGAAACGATTTTCAAGCTTGCCACGCGCGAGGGCGTGAATATCTACGTGCGCAATCCTTCCGTTTTGCAAGAACAAAAAGCGGAAAAAGCGATAGAAGAGTACCTTGCGCTGTCTGCCGCGCAAAAACTCAAAGGCATGTTGCTTTTGTCCGATTTGTCGGGAGAGATAATCTACGATTATCACCAAACGGACGCTTTCGGCGGCTAAAATGAATAAAAAAGAGAAAAAACACGCTTTCGGGCGTGTTTTTTCAAGGTTTTTTTTCTCAATTCATTGACAATCCTTTTCAAATAGTGTATAATAATAACAAGGATTTGTGTCAGTATGGATTTTTACACGGAGCGAAAGGGAGTATGAAAAACGAAAGCGTTGCGGTTTTAGATATAAGGTCGTATGAAATCGTGTTTTTTCTCGGTTCAAAGGGCGTCAACGACACGTTCGTGTTTTACGGTACGCATACTGAAAAATACGAGGGTTTTTCAACGGACGGCTTTTTCGATAAAGAATCTTTCCGCAGGGCGGTCGTTGCGGCGGTAACTTCCGTTCGCCAAAACTACGAGGGCGTTATCGGGGAAATCTACGTGAGCGTTCCCGCCTCGTTTTTGAAGATACATACCAAAGGACACACAATTTCTTTCCCTAAAAAACGTAAAATATCCGCACAGGACATAGACGCGCTGTTTGAGAGCGGGCAAAGCGCATTGCTTTGCGAGGGCGAGCCCATTCGCCGCTCCGCAATGTATTTCACGCTCGGCGACAATCGAAAATATTTCACGGAAAACGACCTCTACGGCGTTCCGACGACGTTATTAAAAGGCGCGCTGTGTTATTATTATGCGAATACCGATTTCGTTGGGACGACGACGGCGGTGCTCAAAGACTTGGGCTTTGAAACGCCGAGATTTTTACCCTCCACGCTTGCGCAGGCGTTATACTTGCTCCCGCCCAAACGCAGAGAGGGGTATGCGTTCTTATTAGACGTCGGGTTTTTAACAACCTCCGTATCCGTCGTATACGGCAACGGCATCGTTCGGGAACAGGCGTTTGATTGCGGTTTGGGCACGGTGCTCGTTTCGCTTATGCAAGAGCTCGACGTCGATTACACGCTTGCGGAGGAAATATTAGCGGCGGCGAACGTTTCGGGCGGTAGCGTACCCAAAGAGCTGACGTGGACAAGCGAAAACGGCGAATATACCTTCCCCGTTTGGCGAATTAACGAAATCGTGAAATGCAGTTTAGACGTACTTTGCGAAAGGGTCGAGAACTTTTTCGCCGTGCATTATCGGGAGAAAGCGGCGACGGCGCTTGCGGTCAATCCCATCAGCCTCACGGGCGAGGGGATAGGCGGCGTTACAGGCGCGGCAGAGCACCTTTCACGGCGGCTGAACCGTTTGACGGAAACGGTCGCGCCCGACTTACCTTATTATGATAAACCCGCGTTTTCGTCGCGGATAGCACTGCTCAATATGTCGCTTTCCGATAAAAAGACGCGCGGCTGGTTTTATAAGATTTTTAATAATTTCGGAGGAAAAAAGAAATGATTAACGACTTCAACGAAAGAGAATCCTACGGCGGGTTCGGGTATACCGAAACGCCCGAGCCTACGTTTACGCCCGAACGCGAGGAAATAAACAATTTATCGGGCGTTGCAAAAATCAAAGTAATCGGTGTCGGCGGCGCGGGTAACAACGCGGTCGACAGATTGATTGAATCGGGCTTAAAGAGCGCGGAATATATCGTCGTGAACACGGACAACCAAGCGCTTGCCCGTTCCAAAGCGAGCAACCGTATCCAAATCGGCGTCAAACTCACTAAAGGCTTGGGTGCAGGCGCAGACCCGACGGTCGGCAAAGCGGCGGCAGAGGAAAACAAAGACGTCATTCAAGAGGCGCTCAAAAACACCGATTTGCTGTTCATTACGGCTGGTATGGGCGGCGGCACGGGCACGGGCGCAGCGCCTGTGATTGCCAAGATTGCAAAGGATATGAAAATCCTCACGGTTGCGGTCGTAACGCTCCCGTTCAATTTCGAGGCGAAACGCAGAATGGATAACGCGCTTGCGGGGATTGAAGAGCTCCGCAAATCAGTGGATTCGATTATCACGATTCCCAACGATAAAATCCGTCAAGTCGTTCCCAAAGGCACGTCGTTCTCCGATTCCTTGAAAGTTGCCGACGAGGTACTCCGTCAAGGTATTCGCGGCATTGCCGAACTGATTGTCAAACCCTCGCTCATCAATCTCGATTTCGCCGACGTGAAAACGACGTTAAAGGGCAGAGGTCTTGCGCACATGGGTATCGGTGTAGCAAAAGGCGAAAAACGTATTTCCGACGCCGTGCGTTGCGCGGTATGCTCGCCGCTGCTTAACACGACGATTGAGGGCGCAAGCTCCGTCATTTTGAATATTATCGGCGGCAAGGACTTATCGCTCGACGAGGTCGTGATGGCGGCGGATTTGGTGAAAGGCGTAATCGATTATTCCGCAAACGTCATTTTCGGCGCGTGTATCGACGAGAGTATGTCCGACGAGGTCGAGGTTGTCATTATCGCAACGGGCTTTACGAGCGGACAAAACGGCATCGGCGAGGGCGCACAGGAAAACGCGCTCCGTCAAGCGTCTCTCTTATCGCAAAAAATTGATTATGCGTATCAGGACAGAGCGCAAGCCGAACCGCCTTATTATCCTCCTCAACAGCCGTTGCCTTATGCACAGCCTATGCAACAAGCGCAAGGCTATGCGGCGTATGGACAGCCCGCACAACCTATGCAACCCGTGCAGCCTGCACAAGGCTACGCGCCTTATGCGCAACCGAACGTACAACCTGCGCAGCCTATGCAACCCGTGCAACCGAGCGCGCCGTTTGAACCCGACGACCCGATTCCCGACGAGACAAACGGAAAAGAGGAAGAAACGGTGGACAGAAAACACCGCCCCCGTTTCGTGGATTTCTTTATGAAACGCAATAATAACGACAAATAAATAGACAAACGAATGAAAACGGCGCGAAATTCGCGCCGTTTTTGCATATCCCGTGCCTTGTAGGCGTATATATAACTGATGTTTTTGAAAAGCTTGCAAGGAATAGAAAAAGTCTATTTTATCGGTATCGGCGGGATTAGTATGAGCTCGCTTGCCAAATTTTTATCGACGTGCGGTTACAAGGTCTGCGGTAGCGACGAAAAACGTAGCGAGGAAACGGACGGCTTGGCGTTCTACGGTATCAAAGCATTTATCGGCACGGACGGGGCGCGGGCGGAGCTTATGCACGCCCATTTAGTCGTTTACACCGACGCGATTCCCGAAACGCACGCGGAATTAAAAAAAGCGCGAGAACTGAAAAAGCCCGTTCTTTCGCGCGGGGAATTGTTAAAACGCGTTTGCGACGAGTTTTCACACGTGGTCGCGGTCGCAGGTAGTCATGGAAAAACGACATGTACGTCTATTTGCGCGCACGTTTTGAAATCGGTGGGAGTGCCTTTTACCGCGCATATCGGCGGCGAGGATTCCCTGCTCGGAAATTTTTACAGCACGGGCAGAGAATATTTCGTTACGGAAGCGTGCGAATATAAGCGTAATTTCTTAAAAATACAAGCCGAAACGGCGATTTTGCTCAATATTGACCGCGACCACATGGAATGTTACGAAAGCGAAGCGGACCTTTTAGATTGCTTTTCCCGCTACGTCCGTTCCGCCAAAACCGCGTTCGTGTGCGCCGACGACGAGAATTGCAGAAAACTCGGCGATTTTC
>JAFTKT010000119.1 GCA_017453145.1 Clostridia bacterium | reverse complement strand
ATCTTTGTTCCTTTTTTAAGTTCCAATAATTCGTCCTGCAACTCAAAATCCATTACAATGTTATAAATTAATAAAGGATTATTCTCTTCTTCAACATACACCAACCAACTGCCGCGACGCGGTTTTATTTCATTAAATGTATACGATTTACTTATTGTTTCTTCGTATGTTAATTTATCGTTATAATCATAAATATTTATAAACGTTATACAAAATAGAACAAACGAAATACACAATAAAATAATCCCGCCAATCAAAACGTTATTTGTTTTCTTTTTTCGATTTTTGGTTTTATTTGCATATTCAGTTTTTATTTTCTTATAATCCGACATTTTTATTCCCCAAGTCAAGATATACCTTTTTTCGTCCTTATAATTTCCCGTTTTCTTTTAAGTATTCTTCCAAAATACTTGCCGCAAAGGAAACGAGCTCGGCGCACGGGCGTTTTTTATAATAGTTTTCCGTGCGCTTTTCCGCAACCCCTCCGACTTCGACGGGTACGTTCACGCCCGCAAGCAATTCCCCGCAAATCAAACTACCGTTTTCTTCCTTAAATTTCAAGCAAAGCTCTTGCGTGATGGCATACACGCGCTTTTTGTTTTCAGGCGTATTTTCATTGTCCGAAAATACCCCGCCGAGCACAAACGCCATGCCGCTCACCGCGCCGCAAGTCAACCGCAAGCGACCGAGCCCTCCGCCAAACGGCAACGTTAAGCGGGAAATCGTTCCCTCGTCCATTCCCAAAACGTCCGCAAAGGCGAGCGCAACCGCTTGGGAACAAGCGTAGCCTTGTAAAAAATATTCTTTTGCCCTTTCTGTTCTTGACATTTTCGTTTTCTCCTGTTAGAATAGTTGTCGTATATGGAAAAAATATTTTATGCGAATAAATCCATTGAGCCTGACAGCGAAACGGCTATCAAGCGTATTCTATCCGAATATTTCAATATAAAAAATGCGGTCATTGAGCGTAATGAAAACGGCAAGCCGTTTCTTATGAACGCGCAAACGCCTCTGTTTTTTTCCGTTTCGCATACGGATACCAAGCTTTTTATCGCCGTTTCCGACGAGAACGTGGGAATAGACGCGGAAAGTCTTTATCGAAACGTGGACTATTTGCCCATTCTCAAACGATTTACCCCCGAAGAACGGCAACAAATCCGCTCCGTCGAAGATTTTTTGCGGTTTTGGGTCGCAAAGGAAAGCGCCGTCAAATGGCTCGGCGGCTCGCTCGCCCAAGATTTACGCAAGCTACGCTATACAAACGGTCGCCTTTTCTACGGCGAAATCGAGTTGCCCGTCAAGCTCGTTTTTCATACGTTTGATACGTATCTTCTCGCCGTATGCAGCGAACGGGATTTTACGGGCGTGGAATTTATTCCTTTTCCATTATAACACAATTTATACAAAAAGGCAAGAGAAAACAAGGAGAAATCATTATGATAGGTGCAGTGATTGCAATGCAAAGCGAGGCAGATATTTTGCTTGACCAAATGAACGTTCACAGATGTTTGACGGTGAGCGGCAAAAAAATATGCGTAGGTACGGCGTTCGGCAAGGAAATCGCCGTGTGCGTATGCGGCGTGGGAAAAGTCAACGCCGCGCTCGGCGCACAACTACTCGTCAGCAAATTCGACGCAGAAAAACTTTTGAATTTCGGAGTAGCAGGCGGTTTGAACACGGGCACGGAGCTTTGCGGCGTGTACCAAATCGGGGCTGCCGTGCAGTTCGATTTTGATTTGACGCAGCTCAACGGCACGAAAATCGGCACGCTGGACGAATACGAGGAAAACTATTTATCCCTCAACCTTTTGAACGTGGATATACCCGTGAAAAAGCTTGGTACTTCCGATAGATTTAACGATTCCCCCGCCGACTACGCCCTGCTTACAAAAGAGCTTGGCGCGGACATTCGGGATATGGAGGGCGCGGCAATCGTGCAAGCGGCATACGCGACAAAACTGCCCGTATATTCCGTGAAAGCGATTTCCGACGTCGCGGGGAGCGGTAGTACGACGGAACAGTTTTTAATCAATAAAGACAAAGCGCTCCAAAACCTGAAAGCGGTTTTGCCTACGGTTTTTGAAGAGCTGTAATTGCCCGCAAGCAACAAAGGAGAAAGCGTATGATTGATTTAGTGGACTGGAACGAACGGCTCGCGCCGTTGTTTGCGGACGAGCGGTATCAAAAAATCCGTAAATTTTTAATCGAGGAATACCGAAATCATGTGGTATACCCCGATATGTACGATTTATATAACTGTTTTCGCTACACGCCCTTTTCCAAGCTCAAAGCCGTGATTTTAGGACAAGACCCCTATCATAACGTGGGACAGGCGCACGGGCTTTGCTTTTCCGTGCAAAAGGGTGTACCTAATCCCCCCTCGCTGGAAAACATTTTCAAAGAGCTCAAAGCGGATATAGGTTGCGAACGCCCCAAGCACGGCACGCTTACCAAATGGGCGAACGAGGGCGTATTGCTCCTGAACACCTCTTTATCCGTCCGAGAACATCAAGCAAACTCTCATTCCAAATGCGGTTGGGCGTGGTTTACGGATAGCGTCATCAAGCTCATATCCGACCAAAAAGAAAACGTTGTGTTTATTTTATGGGGCGGCAATGCACGGAGTAAAAAGCCGTTAATCAACCAAACGAAACACAAAATTTTAGAGTGCGCGCACCCCTCGCCACTTTCCGCTTATAACGGGTTTTTCGGATGTAAGCATTTCTCTAAAACGAACGAATATCTAATCTCGCACGGCAAAACGCCTATCGATTGGGATTTAACGGAATAATTTCAAATTCAAACAGCAACCGCGCCGAAACGTTTTGAAACGTTTCGGTGCGGTTGTCATATTGTCCTCATCTTACATTAATTTCGCGAGGATTTTTTTGAGCGCGTATTTACAATGCTCATAAGTCAAACCGCCTTGAAAATAAGCGGTATACGGCGCTTTTACAGGCGCGTCGGCAGAAAGCTCGATAGACGCCCCCTCCACAAAACAGCCTGCCGCCATAATCACTTTGCTGTCATAGCCGGGCATATCCCATGCCTCTAACGTTACGAACCCGTCAATCGGGGACGCCGCCTGTACCGATTGAATAAACGCGCAAAGCTTTTCCGCCGTATCGAAACGTATGGCGCGTGTGATGTCCGCAGGCGTTTTGTCAAGACTCGGAAAATTCTCGTAGCCGAGCGCGTCCATACACTGTCCTATCAGCAAACTGCCTTTTACTGCTTGCCCAACCACGTGCGGTGCAAGGAAAAGCCCTTGATAAAACAATCGATAGCCGTAGGCATACGAGCCCACCTCGTTCCCGATAGACGGCGCGGTCAGCCTTTTTCCGATATTTTCGATATATTTTTCTTTCCCGACGATATAACCGCCCGTCGGCGTAAGCCCACCACCGGGATTTTTAATAAGCGAACCGACGACGACGTCTGCCCCCACTTCGCACGGCTCTTGCTTTTCTACAAATTCGCCATAGCAATTATCCACGAAAATACAGCCTGTAAAACCGCACGCGCGCACAAAATCGCAAATCTCTCCGATTTCCGCAACGGAAAAGGCGTCGCGGAGCTCATATCCGCGCGAACGCTGCACATAAATCATTTTCAAGCTCTTTCCGCTTTTCTTAATCCCTTCTGCGATTTTTTCCTTATCAAATTTGCCGTTTTGCGTTAAATCTACGCAATCAAAGGCAATCCCGAAATCTTTGAGCGAGCCGTTCCCGTCGCCGTAAATTACGCCGCGCAACGTATCATACGGCATGCCCGAAACACACAAAACGCTGTCGCCCGTGCGCAACACCCCAAACAGCGCGACCGTCAAAGCGTGCGTGCCTGAAAGTAACGCCGGCGAAACAATCCCCGCCTCCGCACCAAACACGTCGGCATACACCTCTCCAAGCGCAAAACGCCCGTCGTCGCCGTAGCCGTAGCCCGTCGTCGCGTTAAAATGCCGCAACGCAATTTCCCGTTTTTGAAAGGCATTGATGACCTTTTCTTGGTTAAATTGACTGATTTCGTCTGCTTTTTTGAAATTTTCCGCTAGTTTTTCTTCGCTACCGTTTATCAATTCTTCTATCGTCATTCTTCTTCTCCGTGTATTATGCCTGACATAGGCATTATGTTAGACAGAGTTCTATAATTTTTTCCAAGTTTACCTCGCTGGGCGAGATACGGAAATGGTTTTTCATTCGCTTAAAAAAGGTAATTTGGCGTTTGGCATAATTTCGTGTGTTTTTCTTGACCGTTTCCTTGATTTCTTCCAGCGACGCGCCCGTCTCCAAGCCCTCTACGATTTCCTTATATCCGATACCTTGCATGCATTGCATATCCCGTTTCACGCCTTGCAAACAAAGGCTTTGCACCTCTTGCAAAAGTCCGTCCTCAAACATTTTATCGACGCGCCGTTCTATCCGCTCGTAGAGTTCCTCTCTAGGGTAATCGATAGACACGGCGACAAAATCAAAACGCGGCACAGGTTCGTCTTGTTGCATGGATTTCTTTTTGCCCGTCAAGTCGTAGATTTCCAAAGCGCGAATAACGCGCTTGACGTCGTTTTCATGCAGTTTTTCCGCGCTTTCGGGGTCTTTTTCCGCAAGCAGGTTATGCAAATATTCTTTGCCGCATTCTTTATATAGCGTTTCGTAATAACGGCGAATTTCCTCGTTTGCGCCCGCGTTCCCAAACTGGCTTTTGTACAGCAATGCATTGACGTAAAAGCCCGTCCCGCCGCAGATTATCGGCGTTTTTCCTTGCGCAAGCAAATCTTCTACAATCGGCAACGCCGCCTTTTCGTAATCGCTGACGGAAAAGCTTTCAAATGGTGAAACAACGTCGATTAGATGATGCGTTACGCCTTGTTTTTCCTCCTCCGTCGGCTTTGCCGTGCCGATATTCAACCCCTTGTAGACAAGCAGAGAATCGGCGGAAATAATTTCCGTATTCAATTTTTTGGCACAAGCAATGGACAGGGCAGTTTTCCCTGACGCCGTCGCGCCGCATATTACAAGCACTTTTGGCATCAGACAATCCTCTTGAACATTTTTTCAAGCTGGGTTTTCGTCATTTTCACAACGACGGGTCTGCCGTGCGGGCATTTCAAACCCATATCGCCGTCCATCAGCAAGAACAGCTCGTCAATCTCCCCGCGCGTTAAATCCATGCCGCCTTTGACCGCCGCTTTACAAGCCGCAGTCGCGAGTTTGTCCTTTAACAACTCTTCCAGCTTAATCGCGCGATAGCCGTTGATTTCGCCGAGAATATCGTTCATAAACTTGCCTAAATCGATATATTGCAAATCCAAAGGCACGGCGTAGATTTTGAAAAGATTTTCTTCCGCCTCCGCTATATCAAAACCCATAGCGCGTATGTCGCCAAGCCGCTCCCGCAAGAAATCCCCCTCAAAGGCATTGACTTTGATTTCAAACGGCATCAGCATAGGTTGTTGCTCTACCGCCGATTTTGCACGCATTTGCTCGGTTAAACGGTTAAAAATCAAACGCTCGTGCGCGGCGTGCTGGTCAATGATATACAGCTCGTCGCCACGTTCGTACACCAAATACGTATTGAACAGCTTTCCTGCGTATACACAACTTGAAACGTCGATTTTGTTTTGTTTCGCTTTGCTTTCCAGCTCGTCTAAATACCGTTTATTCTCCATAAAATAATCGGTCTGCGGAGTTTCGGGCGCAGAGGGCGCGGCTGCCGCATTTGCGGGGTCGTTTACCTCTAAATACATACGTTCAAAATACAAATCAGGGAATTTTTTATGCAAGCGCTCAGGGTCTTTGACTTTCGGTTTCGGGATTTGCTTATCCAAATACGGTCGCACGGGGCGCATCTTGCCCGTAAACGGCGGGATTTTCTCAATGGGCGTAACCCCTTTGACGTTGGAATAATCCTTTTCCTCTACTTCGTTTTTCTCGCGCAACCGCTCGAACACGAGTTTACCCTCTTCGATTTCTTTCTGCGCCTGCTCGTAGGACATAGGCGCAATTCCAAGCAGTTTCGCCTCTCGTTCCCGACGCGTCTGTTCCTCGTCTACCGTCTTTTGCTCTAAAATGAGTTCCGACAACGTCTTTTCCGCCAACACTTCTTGCTCTTGAACGGGTTGCGGAGCGTTCTCTTGCACCACGTAATCCAGCGCTTTCGCATTGCCGTCTAAAACGGAGGACACAATTGATTTCAAATTCGCGTAAATCACGCCGTTATCCAAAAACCGAACGTCGCTTTTATTCGGGTGCACGTTGACGTCTACCGTTTCGGTCGGGACTTGTATATATAACACGTAGAAAGGATATTGCCGTTTCATAGCGTAGCTTGCGTATGCGTTGGCAAGCGCGGCGGCAACCGTAGCGTTCACGATATATCTGCCGTTCAGAAATACGCTTTGATAGCTTTTATTTGCTTTGAAGAAATTTTGGTCGCCGATAAACCCGCGCACACGGACACCGTTGCGTTCGGCGTCGATTTTATAGCAGCGTTCGAGTGTGGAAACGCCGTAGACGTTTACAAACGCCTCCTCGTCGCCGCCACCGAACGATTGCAAGACTTTTTTATCGTTTACGTAGTAGGTAAACGCAATATCCGAACGGCATAAAATGAAACGGGTTACGAACGTGGTAACGTCCGCCTCTTCCGCTTTATCCGATTTCAAAAAACCAAGCCGCACGGGGGTATTGAAAAACAGCATTTCCACCCGCACGTCCGTGCCCTTTTCGCCCGCCGATTCAGTGATTTCGCCGAGCTCGCCGCCGTCGGAGGATAAAGAATAACATTTACCGTTTTCCGTTTTGGAGGTAATCGTCATTTTAGAAACGGAGGCAATCGAAGCGACCGCCTCGCCGCGAAAACCGAGCGTTGTGATATTATGCAAATCTTCCGCTTTTGAAATTTTGCTCGTAGCGTGCGGCATAAACGCGGCGTGTAAATCGTCGCGCTCAATCCCCGAACCGTTGTCCACCACGCGAACGAGCTGTTTTCCGCCGCGCTCCAAATACACGGTGATTTCCGTCGCGCCCGCATCCACCGCATTCTCGACAAGCTCTTTCACAACCGAATAGGGTCTGTCTACTACCTCGCCCGCCGCAATTCTGTTATATACCTTTGCAGGTAAAATATTGATTTTTGACACAGCGTTATTCCTCCGCCTCTATTTTATCTTTCAAATCGCCGAGTAGCATCAACGCTTGCAAAGGCGAAAGCGTGTTCAAATCCGTCTCCGCTAAAATTTTCTCCACCTCGCAAAGCGGACGTTTTTCCTCTTCAATCGGCTCAATCTCCGTCAATTTTATTTTCGAACCGAGCAAATCGTTCTTTTCAAGCGCTTTGAGAATGGATTTTGCGCGCACGGTAATCTCTTTCGGCACACCTGCAAGCGCGGCAACCTCGATACCAAAACTCCTGTTTGCGCCCCCTCTTGCAATCTTTCGCAAAAATACAATCGATCCGTTCAATTCCTTGACGGTAATTCGATAATTCTTTACGCCGTCAAGCGTGTTTTCAAGCTCCGTAAGCTCGTGATAGTGCGTGGAAAAGAGCGTTTTTGCACGTACTTTTTCCGCCAAAAACTCAATGACCGACCAAGCAATCGACAAACCGTCGTAGGTGCTCGTACCGCGCCCCACTTCGTCTAAAACGAGCAAGCTGTCTTTGGTAGCGCGGAGTAAAATCGTTGCAACTTCCGTCATTTCCACCATAAACGTACTTTGGTCGAATATCAGATTATCGCTTGCGCCGACACGCGTAAAAATTCTGTCCGTCAAGGGAATTTGTGCGAATTTGGCAGGCACGAACGAGCCGATATGCGCCATCAACACAATCAAGGCAATCTGCCGCATATAAGTGCTTTTACCCGCCATATTCGGACCGGTAATTACCGCGCAACGGTTTTCGCCGTTATCCAGCAACGTATCGTTGGGCACGAAACGTTCTTTGGAAATCGCCTCCACAACGGGATGCCGTCCGTCCGTAATCGTCAACGCCTCGCCGCTTTCTACCATTTTCGGGCGTACGTAGCGGCGTTCTTTGGCGACCGTCGCAAACGATACGAGGCAATCGAGGAGCGCAAGCGCAGACGCGATTCTTTGAAGCTCGTCTATCTTTTCAACGAGGGTTTGCATAATGTCTGCGTAGATGCGTTGCTCGATATACAGCGCACGCTCGCCACTCGTTAACACGCGCTCTTCGAGCATTTTAAGCTCTTCCGTGATATATCGCTCGCCCGTCGTCAGCGTTTGTTTGCGTATATATTCGGGCGGGACTTTATCCTTAAAGGAATTGCTGACCTCGATATAATACCCGAACACGCGGTTATTGCCCGTTTTCAAGGTTTTAATGCCCGTGCGTTCCCGTTCGCGGACTTCGATTTCTTTTATTATTTTTTCGTTCGTTTCCTTAATATTCCGCAGTTCGTCAAGTTCGCGGTTAAAGCCCGCGCGGATATATCCGCCGTCTTTCATAAGCGCACTCGCCTCTTCGTCGATTGCCGCAGTTAAAAGCTCGGCAAGGTCTTTCATATCTAAAATTTCTTCGTCTATATCCCGCAGAATTTTCGAGGAAAAACCCGCAAGACGGAATTTGACGGACGGTAACGCATTCAGCGCATTTGCAAGCGCAAGACAGTTTTTCGGATGGAAATTCCCGTTAGAAATCTTGCCTGCAAGACGCTCCACGTCGCCTATCGATTTCAGCGTTTCCATCAATCCGACGCGCACAACGGCGGCGTTTACAAGCTCTTCCACGCCCTCTTGACGATAGGAAATCGCCTCTAAATTTTTCAGCGGAGATAACAGCATACGTGTT
>JAFTKT010000118.1 GCA_017453145.1 Clostridia bacterium | reverse complement strand
GCTTTGCGGAAACAAGGAATCGGTGTTCTTGGAAACGTATCCCCTTGTCAACGAAAAAGCACTCGTTAAGGACGAAACGGAATACGCCGTGCAAATCAACAGCAAAATCAAGACGAAGATGATGATTGCACAAGGTCTTTCCGACGAGGAAATCGTGAACGCCGTTTGCGCGCACCCCGACGTTGCAGCGCAAATCGAGGGTAAAACGATTAGAAAGAGTATCGTCGTGAAAAACAGACTAGTCAACTTGATTGTCGGCTAAAATGCAGCTTAAATAAAATTCAACCCGCCTTGAACGCGTTCAAGGCGGGTTATTGTTTCTTCTTTACAGGAACAAACACAGCAACGAATATAAAATCGGAATGGTCGCAACGGACAACACTGTCGTGCCGAGCGTGAACGACACAGCGCCCTCCGCGTCGCCGCCGAACTGGTCGGCAAAGGCAGACGCACTACTCGGCGTAGGCGTGGCGTAGACAATCAGCGCCGCAAGTAATAACGCCTCGTCTACCAACCCGTTTGGATACAACTTGTATGCGACAAGCAAAACGGACACGATTACAACGGGGAACACAAGCAATCGGAGCAAGGCTACGTAGTAAGTTTTTGCGGACGTAAACAGCGACAGAAACCGCACGCCGCCAAGTTTCATACCGAGTATGGTCATAGATACGGGCGTTACAAGATTGCTCAAATAACCCGAATAGTTTGAAATTTCAGGCACGTAATTTTTCACGCCTGTTAAATTGAGCAAAATCCCTAAAAAGAAAGCAAGGAGATTGGGGCTCAAAAACGCCTTTTTTAAGCTGACGGCGTTTTTATCCCCAGACACCAAATACACGCCGAGCGTGAACATTAACACGTTGGTAACGATATTGAACACAATCAATAAGCTTACGGCTTTGGATTGCGCGCCGAACACGGCAATCGCAAGCGGCAAACCCAAAAACGCATTATTGGAAAAAATCGAACAAAAGCGCATCATACCCCGTGTTTGAACGTTCTTTTCCCCTTTCGTGAGTAATCCAGTCGCCAAAAGCAATAAAAACACACAAAGGAGTGCCACCGCCGCCGAAAAGAGCAACGAGCCTACCGTATCCGCATTGAAATCTAAATTCAGGGTGTTAGACAACACCAAAAACGGCATTCCGACGTAGGTCAAGAGCGTGGACAAGACGGTCGATTGCTCGCTTTTCAGCATTTTCGTTTTTACAAGCACGTAGCCAGGCAAGGCAAGCGCAACGAATACCACCACGTTTTTTAACATTATGATAAAAGCTTCCATTTTTTCTCCTTGTAAAATGCATATAAGTTTTCAATCCATTTCATTATATCGTTTTTTTCTCAAAATACAACCTTTGCCCTTCAAAAAACGTTTCCCGCAAAAAATTACGGGAAACATTTTTTATATTTGGAGAAAATCTATGAACGATATTACCAACCGAGTTTCTTTGTTTCGGCGTTGACGGTATCCCAAACAATATCCTCGCACCACCAATGCGCTTTGGGGGTTACGACAAGACTGCATTTGTCCGCACAGCCCGCTTTTTCATAAATACTCTGCACCGTTGCAAAGCCGTCCTTAACGCCGCTAATCGGGAAAATTCTGTCCTCACCACCCGCGACAACGACAAGATTTCTCGGCGAAATCAGACAGGCAAGGTCTTGCATTTCAAACCATTCGCTCGCGTGCGGGATATAGTTGCAAGCACAGTGATAAATATTCAGCGTCGATTCCTTATACGAGCAGAACGCGCAGCTGGGCACGGAAAGTTTGATGCGTTCTTCCAAGCATGCCGCGTAAAAACTCATTGTACCGCCACCGGAATTACCCGTAATCAAAATTTTATCCGTGTCGAGCATTTCGAAATTCGAAAGCAAATCGATGGCTCTTTGCACGTCCCACATTCTTTCGCCTAACACCGTTCTACCGAGCTGGAACGCCGTGAGCGCGGGGAAGGTACACATAACGGCGGCAAACGTGTGTCTACTCGTTGCTCTTTCTCCCATAGCGCGCTGTTCAATCGCGAGCGCGGCATAGCCGTTCTTTACCGCTTGCACGGCGAACTGTCCTCTGCCGAGCGCGTAATCGTTTTCATTTTCGTTTTTCGGTTCGCCGATGGAATTGTGGAAACCGCTCGAATGCCCCTGCAACGTGATAGCAACGGGGTATTTTTCCTTACCCGTGTCGGGAATGAGAAGATAGCAAGGCACGAACGCGCCCGTTTCACTCTCGAATACGAAACGGATTTGCTTGTAGCCGTCTTTTTGTTCTTCTTTTTCAATCTGCATATTCAAAGGACAAGCGTTTTCTTCAATCGATTTCCAACCGACAAGCTCTTTCAGCTTTTCTTTGATTTCCTGTTTCCAAGCGTTAAAGTCCTTTGCAGGGTCAAACGCAAGTTTGCGTGCAGCCTTTTGCGCGAGTAATTCATGGCAAAGGTCGCCTCTAATTTCTATCATAATTTCCTACCTCCTTTTGGTACGTCTATTATACATCTTTTCCCGTTTTGTGGCAATATAAAAAAGTTTGAAAAACTGTTAAATTACATATATCGAACAAAAAACACCGTTTCGGGGCTTTACCTGAAACGGTGTTTTGTTCTTTTAATTATCTTTGTACACGACCGCTTGCGTCGCCGCCCGCCAAATTCATAACTTCGGCAACGGACATCATGTTGTAGTCGCCCTCAATCGAGTGTTTCAAGCAGCTCGCCGCTACGGCAAATTCAATCGCCGCTTGCGGTTCGAAACCGTTCATAAGCGAATAAATCAAGCCGCCGCCAAAGCTGTCGCCGCCGCCGACGCGGTCTACGATATGCATGCTGTATTTCTTGGAGAAATAAGCCTCGCCGTTCGTGTAAAGCATACCCGACCAGTCGTTGTCGTTCGCGCTCTTGCTCTCGCGGAGCGTGATTGCAACGCCCTTGAAACCAAATCTTTCCGTAAGCTTTTTCGCAACGGAAATATAACCGTTTCTGTCCAGTTTGCCGCCGTAGATGTCGCTGTTATCCGCTTCAATCCCGAACACGTCTTTCGCGTCCTCTTCGTTTGCGATACAGTAATCGACGTATTTGCAGACCTCGCCCATAACCTTGCCTGCTTTTTCCTTGCTCCAAAGCTTTTTGCGGAAGTTCAAGTCGCAGGATACGAGGATATTTCTCTCTTTCGCAGCTTTACAAGCCTCGATACAGATTTCTGCCATTTCGTCGCTCAAAGCGGGGGTAATACCCGTGAAGTGGAACCATTCCACGCCCTCGAAAATGCTCGACCAGTCGAAATCCCCTTTCTTTGCCATTGCAATCGCGCTATACGCTCTGTCGTAGATGACTTTCGAGGGTCTTTGGCTCGCGCCTTTTTCGCAATAGTAAATACCTACTCTGTCGCCGCCGCGCACGATTTTGCTCGTGTCTACGCCGTATTTACGAAGAGAGTTTACCGCTGCTTGTCCGATTTCGTGTGCGGGCAATTTCGTTACGAACGCAACGTCCATGCCGTAGTTTGCAAGCGAAACGGATACGTTTGCCTCTGCGCCGCCGAACAAAGCTTCGTATTTGTCGCTTTGCACGAAACGCAGATAGTTGTCGGGTTGAAGTCTTAACATCAATTCACCGAAAGTTACTGCTTTTTTCATTTTTTTATACCTCTTTTTAATTATTTTTTCTTTATTATTGTTCGCTATGGAGCGATTTGAAACCTTGTCCGCGAACCTCGACCGATTCGTTGATAATAATAAACGCGTGCTCGTCGAGCGATTTGACAATCTGTTTGAGCTGGGGGAGCTGTTGGTTCTTGACGCAGGTAAGGAGCACCGCGTGTTCCTTATTCGTATACATGCCCGTTCCGTCGAGCAAGGTTACGCCGCGCGGACTTTTCTCCACAAGCGTTTTGCCTATCTCCTCGCCCTTGTCCGTGATAATGATACAAATCTTGGATTTTTCAAAGCCTACGAGTATCATTTCCGACACTTTCGTGCTGACGAACACGACGATAAGCGCATAGAGCATATTTGCGGGATTTTGCGTGAATACCGCGCCAAGCACGACGATAATCCCGTCTAAAATCCCAACGCAAACGGGAATACTCAATCCCTTGATAAGACGGACAATCAGCCGACCGAGCAATTCCGTGCCACCGCTAGAAAACTGATAACGCACGAAAAGACCTATCCCTATGCCTTGACAAATACCGCCGTACAGCGAGGCAAGCACGCCGTCTTTAGTCAAAGGGTCGGGGAATACCGCGCCTAAAATATCAGTTACGACACCGAGCGTTGCGACGGTAATCAAGCAACGGATAACGAATTTCCAGCCCTGAAACTTCACGCCGAAAACGAGAATGGGCAAGTTGATGGCAATCGAAACCATACCGATTAAGATATTCGGGTTTAAGTAGTTGATAAGTACCGAAAGTCCCGTTACACCGCCTGCGATAATTCCGTTATCTGCGAGGAATAGGCTAGTGCTCGTGCCGTAGGCAATACAGCCGAGTAGCATGAACAAATAGCCCTTGATTTCCTCAAATAACGCTTGTTTACTTATTTGCATTCAACGCTTCCTCTACCATGAACGAACCGCCGACCGCGTAAATTTTTTCCCAAGACAAAAACTCGTCCAAATTGTCGCGGTTTACGCCGCCCGTCGGAATAAATTTAATCTGCGGGAACGGACCTGCAAGCGCTTTCATTGCTTTCAAGCCACCGTAGACGTTTGCGGGGAAGAATTTGACAATGGAAATGCCGAGCTCCAACGCCTGCATAATCTCGGTGGGCGTTACGCAACCGGGATAATACGGCACGCCGCGCTCTTTACAGATTTTCGCAACCGCAGGCGAAAGACCGGGCGAAACGATAAATTTCGCGCCGACCGCAAGCGCTTTTTCGCATTGTTCGGCATTGATAACCGTGCCTGCACCGACGTTCATATCGGGATAGTTCTTGCATGCGTATTCAATCGCCTCTGCCGCACAAGCAGTGCGGAAGGTGATTTCTGCGCAGTTGATACCGTAATTTTTAAGCGCCGTGAGGATTTTGTCCGTTTCTCCAAGCTCTTTGATTACGACTACGGGAATAAGTTTGTCCATTTTATAATACCTCTTGTTTATTTATTTTTTATCTGTTTTTCTGCATTTTTGACGTCTTTATCGTTTTTGAACCGACCAAACACCTCGTTAACTCTGCCAAAGCTTGCGAACGTACTGGGATGACGTTGAATAATCTTCATCATTTCGCCGATTTGTTTTTTGCGGATAATGCACACAAGCATAAATTTCTCGGTATGCGAATACATGCCCTGTACGCGAATTTCCGTTACGCCGTGTTTCAGCTCCGCAATCAGCTCCTGTGAAAGCTCTTCGGGCTTGTCCGTTACAATCTCAAACTTGTAACCGTCGCGAAGTCCCGCAAGCATATTATCCACCACTACGTTGGCAATAAACAAATTCAACAGCGTACAAATCACGGGCGCAATCTTCATGCCGTAGACGAAGAACGCAATCCCCACCACGCTACTGTCCAAAAGAAAGGACACGTAGGCAACGTTGGTTGCGGGTCGCCAATGCTTGATGAGCGCGGAAATGGCGTACGTTCCGCCGCTCGCACCGAAACGGCGGAGCATTAACGAAAAGCCGAAGCCCGAAATCACGCCCGTCGCGACACACGCGAACACGATTTCAAAATCCTCACCGTTATTGAGCTTGGAATAGGGCAACCAGCCAAGCCAATCGAAAATTTCCGTGCTAAACGATTGCGAAAACATATACGCAATCAAAATCAAGCCCAAGCGACGATTGACAAAAATGCTCACGAGCACAAAAATGGGGATATTGAATGCGAGCATCAAAACCGCCCACGAAACGTTGTAGCCGAGCAGATAATATGTAATCGTGGCAAGGCCGCCTACCCCGCCCGGCGCAAAGCCGTTGCTGTTTTGAAAGAAATAATACGCAAACCCAACGACTATCCCTGCAAAAACGGCAAAGAGTAAATCGGCAATCCATTGTTTAACGTTCGCTTTGTTCTCCATATCTATATTATAACACAACCGAACGGAAAAATCTACGATTTGAACGCCCTTTTTTGATTAAAGTTTGAAATAAGCGATTGCGTTGCGGTAGCAAACGTCCTTGATAACCTCGCCGACAAGCGTTTCGTTTTGCGTCATCTCGCCCTTTTCCATCATATCGCCGAGATAGTTGCAAAGAATACGTCTGAAATAGTGATGACGGGGATAGGAAAGGAGCGAACGGCTGTCCGTGAGCATACCGATAAACGCGCCGAGATGTCCCGTTGCCGTCAAGTCTTTGAGGTGATTTTCCATACCCACCTTGTTATCCAAGAACCACCAAGCAGGACCGTATTGCATTTTGCCTTTCGCCACGTCGCTTTGGAAACAGCCGATAAGCGTCATGATTTCCGTGTTCATCTTGGGATTCAAGTTAAACAGAATGGTTTTCGGCAGTGCGTTTTCGTTGTTCAAACGGTCGAACAAGCGGGACGCGTTTTTAATGCTGTTATCCTCTGCGATACTGTCAAAGCCCGTATCCAAGCCGAGTTTTTCCAGCATTACGCCGTTATTATTACGCATTGCGCCCATGTGCAATTCGGTTGCTACGTCGTATTTTGCATAGAGCTTGAACAGGAAATAGGTCAAATAGCCTTTGAATACTTTTGCCTCCTCTTCGCTGACAGCTTTGCCTTTGAGCGCTTTTTTAAGCACTTTATCCGCCGCCGCTTTGTCCGTTACGGGATATACGCTTTCCACCGCAATATCGCTTGCGCGCGTGCCGACTTTCAAGAACTCGTTGAGGCGCATTTCAAGGGCGGTTTCGAGCGCGTCGATATTTTTAATTTCACCCGTGAGCGCTTCGAGTTTTTCAATAAAGCCTTTGTAGCCTTTCGCGTCGATATTCATAATCTTGTCCGCGCGGTATGCGGGAATGACTTGGAATTTATAGCCCTTTTTCTTGATTTCGACAAACGTCGACAAATCGTCGAAAATTTCGTTGGTCGTGAACACGCAGGACACGTTCGAGCCCTCAATCAGGCTTTGCGGCGTTACGTTGTTCGCTTGAATATACGCATTACATTCGTCCCAAATCGCCTCTGCGTTTTCCTCGTTAATCTCTTTCGTGCAACCGAAGAACGTTTCCAGCTCCACTTGCGACCAGTGATAGAGCGGGTTGCCAAACGCCGTGCCGAGCACGCGGCAATAGGTCAGGAATTTTTCCTTGTTCGTCGTCGTTTTGCCCGTGATATATTCTTCGTTTACGCCGTAGTTTCTCATTAAACGCCATTTATAATGGTCGCCTGCAAGCCAAATTTCAAACACGTCGTTAAACGGCTTGTTTTCAAGAATTTGCTTTTCAGGCAAGTGGCAATGATAGTCGAAAATCGGCATATCTTTTGCATACGCGGAATACAGTTTTTCCGCAGTTTTGTTGGTTAACAAAAAGTTTTCTTTTACGTAGCTCATAATGAAACTCCTTTCAATTTTTCTTCTCTTTTTTGAATGTCTTCCGACTTTTCGTCCTCTTTGCGCCAATCAAAATTGCCGCGCACGCCCATTACGTCGGAATAATAGACGAACGTGCCCTCGTATTTGGCAACCAACGCCAAAAATTCGGGGATTTGACGGTAGCTTACCACGCAGAAAATGACCGTTTTTCCGTTTTCGGTGAATAAGCCGCGACCGTCCATAACCGTTGCGCCTTTGCGCAAATCGTATAGAATTTCGTCGCCGATTTCTTTGGGATTGTCCGTTACGATTTTGAACTCTACCGCATTCCTACTGTCGCGCAAAATCATTTCCGTTACCTTTTCGCAGGCGAAAATTTCCACGACGGAAAGCAAAATACTGTTCAAATCCCAGAACACGAAATAGGAAACGCCGACGATTACTACACTAAACAGCGCAATCAAGCTCTCCACGTTCTTATGCGGCATCTTCTTTTGTACCATACACGCCGCAACGTCTACGCCGCCCGCCGACGCGCCGATTTTCAGCATCATACCCGTAACGCCCTGCGCCACACCGCCGAAAATGGCGGGAATGAGCCCGTCCGTCGCCGTTTGGTATTGATAAAAATCCACCGCCTCTAATACAATCAACAACGCGGACGTGAGTACCGTGTACGCAATCGTATACAAAACGTAACGCTTTTTCAAAATAAACCAAGCGGCAATCAACAGCGGCAGGTTGAGCGCGAAAGTATAAATACCCGCGTTCACGCCCGTTAAATATTGCAGCATTGTCGCAATCCCGTCCACCCCGCTCGGCGCGAAATCGGAGGGATAGACGAACACCCAAAGCCCGACTGCCGAAAGCACGGCGGAAAGCACCGCAAGCAAACCGCATTTGATTTCCTTTCTAATTTTCTTTTCTTGTACCATAAATTTATAAAGCCCTTAAAAACGCAACCATTCTCTCCGCAATACGGCGGTGTCCTCTATCGTTAGGGTGCAACCCGTCCGCGAGGTATTCCTCCATAACGGCGGGAACGCACGCTTGAATACCCGCAGTTTTCCAAAGGTCAATCACGGGAATAGAATAACTCTCCGCCACCTCTTTCACCGCGTTCACGTAATCGCGCAAGCACAAGTTCGGCAACCCGTAGTCAAATTCTTTCGCTCGGTGAATGGGCGTTGCGAACACGACGGTAGCATACGGGTGCGCCGTTATCAATTTCGCCATAAGCGATTTCAACGCGCCGTAGAACGTATGCTCGTCGGTGTCCTCCGCAGTGCCAAGCTCATTCGGGTTTGCCTGCGCGTAGTCGTTCGTGCCGCCGAACACTACGATTACGTCATAGTCGTCCGTTATTCTCTCCGCGCGGTCTAAAAAGCAATCGTTCCAAGAGGGAATTTCGTGCGGAATTCGTCTACGGGCAATCCGCGTCGCGCTCACGCCGAAATTATCCACTTGCGCACCCGAAAGCAACGCAAATTGCGAAACGTAAGTATATTGCTTTTCGCTCGCGCCCACGCCCTCCGTGATACTGTCGCCTAAAAATGCAACTCTTTTGCCTTGTAATTCCATTGTCGAACCTCGTTTATAATGTTACACCCGTTTTGTAGAAGGCGATTTCGCGCACGTCCTCGCTCTTGCAGACGTATTCGCCGCTCGCGGTTTTCACGAGTAAATCGAACAAACCGTCCTCGTCCATGCCGTAGGCGTCGAAATCAATCCAGTTGTTTTTGTGCGCCGCAATACGGGAGTTGGTCGAAATTTTCATAGTCGGCACGAACGTCGAAAACGGTGTACCCCTGCCCGTTGTGAACAGAACGATTTGACAGCCGCTCGCCGCAAGCGCCGTTGCCGCAATCAAGTCGTTGCCGGGTGCGTTGAGCGCGGACACGCCCACCTCTTTTACGAGCTCGCCGTAGTCCAACACGTCCACGATTTTGCTGCTGCCTGCTTTCTCCACGCAACCGAGCGATTTCTCTTCGAGCGTGGTAATCCCGCCTTTTTTATTGCCCGGACTGGGATTTTCGTACACGGGGAAACCCTGCGTGGTATAATACGCCTTGAAGTCCTCAATCATCTTTTTATATTTCTCGAATACTTCCTGCGAACGGCATTTGTTCATAAGGAGCTGTTCCGCACCGAACATTTCGGGCACTTCCGTCAAAATCGCACTACCGCCCGCGCCGACCGTTCTGTCCGTAATTCTGCCGACGAGCGGGTTTGCCGTCAAGCCCGAATAGCCGTCGCTACCGCCGCATTTAAGACCGATACAAAGCTCGGAAAAATCGACGTCCTCGCGCTTAAACTCTTTCGCTTTCGCCGCAAATTTTTCCAAGATTGCCATGCCGTAGGCGTGTTCGTCCTCCACGTCTTGACAGTTGAAATATTCGATATTGTCGCGGTTAAAGGGCGCAAGATATTCTTTAATCGCGTCCATACCATTGTTTTCACAACCGAGCCCCACGAACAACACAAAGCTTGCGTTGGGATTGAGCGCGATTGCGCACAGTAATTTTTTGATATTCTCGTTATCCGCGCCAAGCTGTGAGCAACCGAATTGGTGCGTGAGCGCGAAAATGCCGTCGATACTGCCCGAAACGAGCTTTTGCGCGTCCTTGGCAAGCCGCATACACGCGTTGTTTACGCACCCGACGGTGGGAATGATATAAATTTCGTTGCGAATACCCGCTCTGCCCCACGCGCGCTTGAAACCCTTGAACGTCGCTTTCGTTTTCACGGGTTCGGCGGCGGCAAAATCATAGGTATACGCCACGCTTTCGTCCAAATGCGATTTCACGTTATGCGTATGTACCCATTCGCCCTTTTTAATATCCGTCGTCGCCCTGCCGATAATTTCGCCGTATTTAACGACGTATTCGCCTTTGGGAATGTCGCGGAGCGCAAATTTATGCCCTGCGGGAATCTCGCCTGCGCCTGCAAGCGTGATACCTACGTTGTCTTTTTCGTTGATAATAACCGTTTCTTTCATAGCCGTGTCCTTATAATGCGACTTATAATAAAACTTCGCCGTTTGCAATCGCTTTCACGTTCGCTTTTACCGCGTCTGCAAAGCCCGCGTATTTCGTCAAGTCCTCGCCCCAAACCTTTTCGTCGGACATGAAGCCTTTCACGCATTTCTTTTCCGCGAAATAATCCAAATACGGTTGGTCGTCTTTAAGCTCTACCGTGCGGTTTGCAAGCTTAACCTCGTATTTGTCGCCGTTCTTTTCAATGCTCGAATAGAGTGCCATTAAATAGGAGAAACCGATTGTCAAATACTTGGGAATGACGCCGTATTTTGCGAAATAATCCTTAAAGCTCGGCAAGACGCGCGCGCGCCATTTGGAAATGGAGTTCAAGGAAATGGAAATGAGTTGGTGATTGAGATACGGGTTCATAAACCGTTCTTTCACGCTATCGGCAAACGCCGTCGTCGCCGCGACGTCGTCGGATACGAACGGAATAATTTCTTCCGCGAGCGCGTTATCCACGAACGCAGAGAGTTTCTTATCGTTCATGCAGTCATAGACCGTTTCCGCGCCGAGCATAAGCCCTGCGGGCACGAGGTTGGTGTGGCTACCGTTGAGAACGCGAACCTTTCTCTTTTTATAGTAACCGATATTATTCGTGAGCACGACTTCGATATTGTGCACGCCCTCTTTGATATAGTCGGCGATATTGCCCTTTTTCTCAACCGCCCAAAGCCCGAACAGCTCGCCGATAGACACCAAATCGTCTTGCTTTCCGATAAGTTCCGTCAAATGCGCTTTCGTTTGCTCGTCGCGAGGATAGCCCGAAACGATACGGTCCACGAGCGTGTTGCAATAGAAGTTCTCTTCGTCGTTCCATTTCTTGAACGCTTTGGGAAGTTTCCAAAGCTCGATATATTTATCGACGCACTTTTTCAGCTCGTCCGCGTTGTTGTCAATCAGCTCAACGGGCATCAAGTACACGCCGCCAAGCCCCGCGTTAAATCTCTCGAACAAGAATTTCGTGAGCTTTGCGGGATAGGTAATCTTTTCAAAACCGCCCATTTCGTCCGTTTCGTTATAGCAAATACCCGCTTCCGTCGTGTTGGAAACGATAATTTTAAGCTCCGCGTCCTTTGCGAGCGCATAATACGCTGTATCGTCCGCGAACGGGTCAATCACTTCTTTGAGCGATTTGATTTCATAAACCTTTTCAACGGGCTTACCCTCTGCCACGCCGCGCAGAACAATATTATATAAATTGTTCTGTTTTTCAAAACGTTCGAGCGTTCCGAACATGATAGGCTTGACGATATACACGCCGTAGTCCCCACCCTCTTCGTTGAGCGTATGGAAATACGCGTCTACGAACGTACGCAAAAAGTTGCCTTCACCGTATTGCATTACTTTAATCATAATAAAAAATCTCCTGTTAATTTATTTAACACATATATAATACCATAAATTTACTTGACTTTCAATACAAAAAATGATAAAATTTTATGAAATTACATATATATTCGAAAAACAGGAAGAAAAATTTATGGCTTTTATCGAAGTGGAGAAGAAAATCTACGAAAACGAATGGGCAATGCACGATTTACACTCGCACCCGCATTACGAGTTCTATTTTTTAACCAAAGGCAGTCGTTCGTTTTTTCTTTCCAACGCGCTTTATAAGTTAGCCGCGCCCGCTATCGTGATTATCCCACCGCACGTTATGCATAAAACGGAGGGCGGCGCGTTCGAGCGGTATAATATCAACGTTTCGGAGGGCTATCTCGACGATTTCGAAAAGGAAACGTTTGGCAAGCGTGCTCTACAAGTCATTAAGCCCAAGCCTACGGAAGAGGCGGAACTGCTCAAATTGCTTGCCCTGCTCGAAGAAACGGACAGACGGCAAAAATACGGTGAATCCGTTCTCAACAAGCTCTTTTCCTATTTCGTTTTGACGGTGAGCAAAATCTCCGACGCGCACCTTTTTCCGCACAGAGAAACGAAAAACAGTATTCCCCCTCTCATATTGAAAGTAATCGACTACGTGAACGAGCATTACAGCGAAAGCCAAACGCTCGACGATATTGCAAAAGCGTTTTTCGTGTCCCGTTCCACGCTTATTTACAACTTCAAAAAATACACCAACTGTTCGTTAATCGATTTCGTTTTGAACGTGCGATTGACCAAAGCAAAGGAACTGCTTTTGAACACGAAAAAGAGCGTGGGAGAAATTTCCGAGCTTTGCGGGTTTTCTTCCTCTAACTATTTCGGGCTTATCTTCAAAAAGAAAGAAAATCTTTCCCCTGCAAACTACCGAAAACACCAAAATACGAAAACCTGAACCGCTCAAAATATAAAAACATATGGAAAAACCGCCTTGCAAGCAAGACGGTTTTTTCGTTATTCTTCCGTTTTGACCGCAACGTCTTTCACGGGCGGTATCAATGCTTTATCCACGCGCGGCGGCTCGATACTCTCCGAGCGTTTGAGCGCGGATACGTATGCCGCATACTCCTCTTCCGTAATTTTCGGTACTTTTCCGTTTTTACTTTTCATAGCTCTACTCATTTGGCAAAATCCCCCGAAGAAATTTTATAAAGAGTATGCCCGAACGCGCGGCGTTTTATTCCTCTTAAAACAAGAAACAGATGACGCCCGTTTTTCCGTCGTTGACGATTTTGGTAATCGTACGGCGCATTTTCCGCCTAAGCTCGGGCGGCATTGCGCCTGTTTTCCCCGCAAGCTCGCTTTCCACAAGCTCGCGCAGGGATTTGCCGAAAATATTCGTTTCCCAAACCTCCGCGCCGCGCTCATACGCCTCTTGCGTGCTTTCGATAAATTCCTCGCCCTGTTTTTTCGTGCCAATCACCGTGTTGACTGCGCCCGTAACGCCCACTTTGACGATATGATAACTCGTCGCGTTCGCTCTGAACTGCGCGCCGTAGCTCGCGCCTTTTTTAACAAGACGGGGTTTTTCCAGCTCGTAGTCCTCTTCCGCAGGGTAAACAATCCCATAGCCCTGCTCCGTCGCATCTGAAAACGCCTCTTTGATTTTGCCGTATTCTTTTTTCGTCTGCGCGAGCGAGCGGACGTATTGCATTAACTGCAAATCGCTTGCGAGCGTTTCGCCGCTTTCGCTCGACAGCGTGCGATAAAATAAATCGGGCTTTGCCTCAATGGAAATTTCCGCATTACCTTTGCCCAAATCCATTTTTATCGCGAGCGGATTGCAAAAATCCGCCTCGTCGTCGAACAGCGTTTCCAGCACAAAACAATCGCGCATTTTTTTGACGTTCGGCGCGTGTTTTTTCAGCGCGGCAAGCACCGTTTGCGCCGTGCTATGCTCTTCGGGGAAAGACCTCACCCACTCGGGCAGGCGCACGTCAACGCGCTCTACGGGGAATTCGAACAGCGCCGTTTTGAGCACTTCGAGAAGTTCTTTTTCCTCCATTTTTTCCGCGTTCAAAGCAACGACGGGCGTTTCGTATTTTTCTTCTAGCGACGTTTTCAACGCCGTTGCGGAAAGCGGGTCAACGCAGTTGAGCACAATCACAAACGGCTTTTTCAGTTCCTTTAATTCCCGCGCCGCGCGCTCCTCCGCCTCGACGTAGGCAGAGCGCGGAATTTCCGTGATACTGCCGTCCGTCGTCATTAAAACGCCTATGGTCGAATGTTCGCGGATTACCTTTTGCGTACCGAGCTCCGCCGCCTGCGCAAAAGGCATGGGCGCGTCCTGCCACACCGTTTTAACAAGACGGGGTGCGCCGTCCTCTTCAAAGCCGCTTGCGCCCTCGACGGCATAGCCTACGCAATCGACAAGCCGCACGCTTGCCTCCGCCTCTTTGCCGAGTTTGATTTTGGCGGCTTTTGCCGGCACGAATTTAGGCTCGGTTGTCATAACCGTTTTCCCCGCGCCCGCCTGCGGCAATTCGTCCGCCATTTCCGCGCGGGCGTTTTTCGGCGCGTTTTTCAGCACGAGCTTTTCCATAAAACGTCTGATAAACGTCGATTTTCCCGTGCGTACCGGTCCGACTACGCCCACGTACACGTTGCCGCCCGTGCGCTCTGCAATATCTTGATATACGTTGTAATTTTCCATCCACGACCTCCCGTTTTGATTGCGCGGAGAGGAAACATAAAAAAATCTCCGCAGGCAAACCTTACGGTTTACTATATGCGGAGAAATTACCGTTTATGTACTGTTTTTCCGAATTTCAACTTCCCGGCACGCCGTTTTCCGAGCGCGTAGCTTTCGACGCCGCCGCCTCGACCGCCAAATAATCCTTATCATCCGTGAAATCGCGCGGTTCGTCGTATTCGCCGCCGAGCGCCTCGATTGCGTATTTGAGTTCTTGGAATTCGACGAACCCGATGGTTCTGTCCTCAATGCGTGCCAAAAGATGCGGCAATGCACGCTCGTCGTTGTAGGCGGCAAGATAGCTCGCGTGCATAGGCACGTTTTCGCCGCTTTGGAACGCGGCAAGGAGCGCGGCGTAGATTTTATCTTCCTTTATCTTTACGCGCGAGAGTATTTCGAGCATATACTCTTTCGCTACGCCATTTTGTAAATTCGTATACGCGCGTTCTTTGACTAAATCTGCGTGTAATTTGAAAATATCCGTAATATCGCTGCGCAAGTCCTCGCTCGACAAGCCCTTTTCCAAAACTGTGAAATACGCCTCGTAAGCGTTCTCGTCGTCGCCGATTAAATTAAAGGCATACGTCGCCGTCGTTTCGTCCTCATCGAAAAGCAGCGGTGAAAGCGTTGCGACCTCGCCGCGTTTTTCTATTTCCGCGCATAAAAAATCAGGCGTGGGCACGTCCTCTTGTAAGTGCGCGCGCAAGGTTTCGACAAGCTCCGTTTCCGTCATTTTTGCATAGTATTCTTTGGGCGTGCACTTGACTTTGGCAACGAACGTGTCGCCGAATTTTTTATAGAGTTTGGGAATAATATCTTCCCATTGCTTTTCCGTGTATTTGTTCTTGTTCTCTTCCATAAACTGCGCGAGCTTTTCGTCGAACAGTCCGTCAAAATCAATCAGTTTCATCTCGTTAATCTCCTCTCACCGCCTCGTATCTGTCTATTCCGATTTCTTGGAGCTTTGCGACTTTTTCCACGTCTGCGTCGAACGCCTTTGCCGCAAGTGTTATATCCGAGCCGAGCTCCTTAAACCGCGAAAGCAAATAGAGCGCGCAAGCCACGTCGTCTTCCTTTTCAATTAGTTCGAATTTATTCCGTTCCTCTATCGCCGCGTATAAATTTTCCGCCGCGTTTTTCATGGTGTCGCCGTAGCCTGCCTGCACCGCCACGAACCTTGACGCGACCTTTGCATATCCCGCGAGAAAACGTCTACGCTTTTTACGTCCGATTTTAATTTTCTTAATCAGCAAACGACGGTAGATATGGCAAAGCACCAACCCCACGCCTATATCTTCGTTACGCTCGTATAACATTCTCAACAGCTCGACTTTAAGCACGTCTGCAACCTCGCAATCGAGCAACACCTCGCGCAGGAAATCGTCCGCACGCACGTGCTCGGCGGTTACGAGCGCAAGATACTGCAAATCGTGGTCGGCGCCGTCCATTTCGTCAAAGCACCAACGGAAATACCCGTCGTGCAAGGCGATAAGCCCGAACAGTTGCGCCTCGTCTTTGGGACAACGCCCGATTTGAAGGAGTGAACGGCAACGGTTTTCCCGTTCCGCTTGAGGTAAATGGTATAAATAGTCGGGTTCTTCCTCTTTATCCAGCCCACCGTTTTCTTCTCGAAGTCTTAACGCTCGGAGGTAATATTTCGCGACCTCTGCATCGGGATATACGCCGCAAAGCACGTCGAACGCTTTCTCCGATTCGGCGTATTTTCCGCATTTATAAGCGGCAACGGCTTTGAAATACAACATTCTGCCGTCGAACGGTAATTTTTCTTCCAGCTCGCAGAATTTTTCATACGCATTTTCATGTAACCCGTTTTCTCAGCAGACGGTGGCGTTTTTATTTAAATCGTCGGTGTTTTCCTGGTCCCGTTCGCAAAGCCGCAAAGCGATTTCTTTGCTTTCTTCCGTTTTGCCCTGTTCTAAATATACTGCCGAAAGGGTCGCAAGCGCGCGGGCGTTGTCGGGGTGCGTTTGCAAAAGCTCCAAACAGATTTTTTCCGCCTCGCTTTCCTCACCCGAAAGCAAATGCGCCACCGCTTGCATTTCTTTGGCTTGGGCGTATTCCTTTGCCCCCTTTGCCACGCTGCCGAGCAATCTAACCGCGTTTTTACAGTCCCCCGCTTTGAGCGCACGAGAACCCTGTTCAAGTTCTTTGGAATAATCGGCAATTTCAGGCGGATACACGAAACGTATGCCCGATTTCGTCGGTTTTGCAAACGCGTCTATGATGTCCTGTTTCGCCTCTATCGGCAAGCTTTCGTCCGTATCGATTAAACGATTATAATAATACGCCGCGTGCGTTTCCTGACCCATATTCAAATAGTTGACGGCAAGCCCCTCGAAAATATCGGGAAAATCCTGCGGGTCTGCCTCGTCTAAAAATTTATACAGCCAGTTAATCGCCGACGCGTGCAAGCCCATACCCTCGTATATATCGGCAAGGCGAGCGTATATATCCCCGTCGCCGCCGTAGAGCTCGTATTGACGGTATGCAAGACGGAGCGAGGATAAAAACTTACCCTCGTTATAATATTTATCTGCCATTGAGCCGAGCCGCTCAATGTCATAATCGATTTTTTGTACTTTGCCTTTTCTCATTTTTGAAAAATACCGTCTGCGTCCTTGTCCGTAAATTCGTAGTCTTTGTTACAATAATGGCAATGTATTCTCACCGCGCCGTCCTCACGGATAATGCGGCGAATCTCTTCCTCGCCCACAGGCACGAGTACCCGCGCAAGATAAGTCTTTGAACAGTTACATTGATAGACCGCCGTCCGCATATCCCACACGGCACAGTCGGGCTTAAAATATGCTTTCGCCGCCTCTTCGACGCCCGTTTCCCGTGCGCGCTCCAACAGCTTTTCAAGTGAAAAGTTACGCACGGCGGCAAGCGTCTTTTCGTCCGCAAACGGTAACGGTTGCAAAACCGCCACACCCGCAAACGCGCACCTGCCCGCCTCGTTTAATTCCACCGCCGTTTTCAAACAGGTGGGGAGCTGTTCACTAATGCGGTAGTATTCCTCAAACGCCGCGTCCACGCCGCCCTGCGGAATTGCGCACGAACCCACGAACGGACTGGAATACCCGTCGTCGCGAATGATTGTAAGCGCGCCACTACCCAAAAGCTCCGTTTCCGAGCCCTCCGCTTGCGTATTCTCGATATAGCCGCGTATGCGGAGCGCACGGTTGCCCGAAATGCCGATATTGCCGCCCTTGCCGCTACATTGTAACGACAGGGAAATTTCCCCTCTGTCCTCTTTCAAACACGCGCTTGCAAAGGTCATTGCCGAAAGCGCTTTGCCAAACACCTGCGCAGAAGAGGAGGATAACTCATGCAGTTGTATACCCTCGTCTACGATTGCCGTCGTATCCGCGAGCGTCAACGATACCTGCCCGTCGAATACGAGCGTCCGAAGTACGTTTTTCATGCGTTCACCTCTTTATCGCCAAAAAGCAAAGTCTGTCGCTTTGCGTTTTATCCTCGCCTAAAAAGCCCTCCGTCTCTACGAGCGCAAAGCCGCTTTCACGGAGCGCGGCGACAAGTTCCTCTTCTTCATAGATATATTGCGTATGCGTTTCGTCCAACCGTTCGAACGCGCCGTCCGCGCGCTTTTCAAACAGCGTTACTTCCATTGTTACCTCGTCGCCGCAAACGCGGTTGAACGCGAGATAGGTAACGTCCTCTCTGTCGTCAGCGCAAACAGTATTTGCAATTTTCTCGTGAAATTTACGCGGCGAGCTCACGTCGAAGAGAAAAACGCCGCCTTTTTTGAGCGCACCGCCTATGTTTTTAAGGGCAGAGCGCAATTTATCTTTGGGAATATAATTCACGCAATCGTTAATCGCCGTCGCGAAATCAAAGCGTTTGGGAAGTTTCATTTTAGTTACGTCGCCAAGCAAATACTCGCCGCGCACCCCCTCTTTTAACGCCTGTTCCTGCGCAAAATCGAGCATTTGCGGGGATTTGTCCAAGCCTGTAACGACGTAGCCCGCGCGCGTGAAAGCGCGCGTGAACCAGCCGCCGCCGCAACCGACGTCTAGTCCCGTTTTGACGGGATAGCCTTGTAGCTTAGAAATTAAATACTGCGACCAGTTTTCATAGCCGCAGTCGTCGTTGAGATATTCAAACCACTTGGCAAGATTTTCATATGCCGTTTGTCTTTTCATTGTCATAAGATTGAATACCGTAAAACGCGATAAGCGAGCTTGTCAGCTTTGCGCGTTTTCTCCTTTTACTCGCCCAAGAGTTTGGGAGGTTTCCGTTTTTTCTTTTTACCGTTTTTGTCGACCTCGTCTTGGAGCGCCTTTTCGCGTTCCTCGAACTGTCTGTTATACTCCACGTAACGCAAGTCGTTCTTGTGTTCTTCGGCGTAGTTTTCCGTGTCCTCCGCGATATTTTGTTTACTCTCGCGCAAGCGTTTCAAATCCTCACGCGTGAACGAGCCGGGCAGCTCGTAGACTTGTAAAGAGTCGTCAATCGGCTTAATCGGGCGCGCCACGAGCCGTGATTTACCGTGCGCCAAAAGCGCCTTTTGATACTCGATTGCCGCGCCGCTGTCGTCGCCCGTGAGAGGCGAAGAACCGTCCTTGTTATAAATACCTCTGCCCACTCTCGCGCCTTTGATTTTCGGGTTAATGTATTTATCAAATACCCATTGCGCGAAATCGAGCCAAACGAGCAAAGCGTAGGCAATGCCGCACAAAATACCGAATACCAAACCTATCGTGATGAACAGCGAGCCGCCGATTAAGAAACATAACACGGGCAGGAGCGCCAAAACCCCGAAAAATACCGTTTGGGGAATGGTGGCAATCGTGAGCAAGAACGCGTTTCTTATCATTGCCCAGAATTTGAATTTATAATTGACGCCGAGCGCAATCGCCCACAGGCAAACCATGCCGACAAGCACTATCAAGACGTAGCTCGTGCCTTGCGAAATACGCATCAGAACCAAACGCCAGCCCGTCAAGCTTTCCATGACAATCGAAAACTCCGCCATTTGAATCATAGAACCCGCTAAAAACAACGTAACGGTGAACAGCAACGTCGTTTGCAAAGCGTTTTTATAATTGAGCCGAATGCCGCGCCAAAAATCGTTGGTAACGAAGATACCCTCCGTCCAGACCATATTACGCACGACGTACATACCGCCCGAAAGCCCGACAGCGGCGATAAAGCCCGTCAAAATCAAGCCTGCGTATAACACGAAACTGTTCTGCACCGCAAGCAGCTCGGCAACGCCCTGCTGCATAGGTACGGCGGGATAGCCTACGCCCAAATTCGCACCGAACGGATAGATAATCCCGTTGCTCTCCACGAGCATATTATAAAATATAATCACCGCAATCAAAGGGATAAAGAACACGAGCGTGAGAAGATTGACTTTCACGACCTTGCCGAAATTGCCCTTGAACACGTCCCAAAACAGTTGCCAACGGTTGGTGGGCAAAGTGCTCCGTGCATACTCCTCGCTTTTTTCTTTACCCTCAATAAGGCGGGTAATGAGCCCTCGCTTTTGTTGCGCCATAATCGAAACTCCGTAATACTTTTTCTGACAACGGACCTCCCGTCCGTTTTTCACTCTTTCTATTTTACTACAAATTTGTGATTATTTCAAGGGATTTGCGGGAAATTTTCAAATTATTTCAAAAAAAATTCGTTTCTATAAAAAATTATCCGTCAAAAGCTTTGACATTTACGCTTTGTTGTGATACAATATAACCGTTAAATAGAGGAGCGGACGAACATCAGTACCTGCCGCGCGGCGTTCTCGGACGGAACGCAACCACCGCGCAAGGCTGTCTACGGGAAAGGGTATCTCCGCCGAAGCGCGCGAGTCGTCCTCTCCGCGCTGGGCATACGGGTTAATACCCGTCTGACTGTCGCGCTTTGTGATGAGCTATTTATCTTGAATCGCCCCTTTCGGGGTTTTCGGATATTCGGTTACAGGCGGGACAATTCCCGCTTTTTTCATTACGTTTCTAATTTTTTTACCATAAGGAGTTTATCATATGAAACAATTCAACGTTGGTGTTATCGGCGCAACGGGTATGGTCGGGCAACGCTTTATGTTGCTTTTGGAAAACCACCCTTGCTTTCAGGTCGTCGCGCTTGCGGCGTCCGCACGTTCGGCTGGCAAAAGCTATGAAAATGCCGTCGGCAACAAATGGGCGTTCGAAACGCCTATTCCCGAAAAGTACCGCGCTATGACGGTACTCGACGCGGAGGCGGATATTGACGAAATCGCGAAAAAAGTCGATTTCGTGTTCTGCGCCGTGAATATGGACAAGGCAAAAATCTGCGCTTTGGAAGAAACGTACGCCAAGAAAGAAATCCCCGTCGTTTCCAACAATTCCGCGCACCGTTTTACCCCCGACGTGCCTATGGTAATCCCTGAAATTAACCCCGAGCACATCGAAGTGATTGCCGCGCAAAGAACGCGTTTGGGCACGAAACGCGGCTTTATCGCCGTCAAATCCAACTGCTCGTTGCAATCCTACGTACCTCTTTTGCATCCCTTGAAAGCGTTTGGGATTAAAGAGGCGGCGGTTTGTACCTATCAAGCGATTTCCGGCGCGGGCAAGACCTTTCAAACTATGCCCGAAATCCTCGACAATATTATCCCCTATATCGGCGGCGAGGAGGAAAAGAGCGAGCAAGAACCGCTCAAAATTTGGGGCGCTGTTAAAAACGGTGAAATCGTAAACGCGAGCGAGCCCGTTATCACGGCACAATGTCTGCGCGTGCCCGTTTCCGACGGGCATACGGCGGCGGTGTTCGTAAAATTTGAAAACAAGCCCACGAAAGAACAAATCCTCTCCGCTTGGAAAAATTTCAAAGGCGAACCGCAAAGGCTTTCCCTGCCCTCTGCGCCCGAACAGTTTATCCGTTATTTCGAAGAAGAGAACCGCCCGCAAGCGAAGCTCGATAGAATGGAGGGCAAAGGCATGAGCGTGAGCGTGGGCAGACTGCGCGAGGATACGTTGTTCGATTATAAATTTATCGGGCTCTCCCACAACACCCTGCGCGGCGC
>JAFTKT010000117.1 GCA_017453145.1 Clostridia bacterium | reverse complement strand
TCGCATAGAGTAGAGGTTTTCAAGAAAGAGGACAGGTAAAGATGAAAAGAGAAAACGATGAAAACTTTTTTGATAAATTAAAGAGAAAAATTTCTGATTTTTTCTATAATTTAACGCAGCCGTTGTATGCGAAGCTGAACGCACGCAAAAAGGGCACAACGCACGCGAATACAAAACGCAGAAACGACGCGATATTTTACACGGCGTTTATGGCGTTGCCTTTTTTGCAGTTTATCATCTACTACGTAGTGGTAAGCTCGAACAGCTTTTTAATGGCGTTTCAAAAATACGACAACACGCTCGGGCAATATTATTTTGTGGGAATGGACAATATCATGGACCAAATCCACGAGTTCATGGCAGGCGGTTTGTTGCGCGAGGCAACGTGGAATTCGATAAAGGTATATCTTTTGAATTTATTGATATTGCCGTTTGAAATCTTATTCCCGTTTTACATATATAAAAAATTGCCGATGGGCGGCTTTTTCAAGGTCATTTTATTCCTGCCGCACATTCTTTCGACAATGGTTCTTTGTTTATTATATCAGTTCTTCGTAAACAGCGTAATTCCGGCGGTGGCAACGAACTGGGGCTGGGAAGTTCCACCTTTGATGTACGGTGCGAACGCGTTCATGACCGCATGGGCGTTCACGGCGATTTTCGGGTTTACGAACGTTTTGATGTATCACGGTTCAATGGTTTCTATCTCCAAATCGGTGGTGGAATATGCGCGGCTCGACGGTTGTTCACTTTTGCAAGAGTTCTGGTTTATAACGCTTCCGAACATCATGCCGACAATCGTCGTATACCTCATATCAGGTATATCTGCAATGTTCTCGAACCAGCTGAATTTGTACGCATATTTCAACGGCGACATATCGCATACGTCTACGGTAGGCTACGTCATTTTCGCGCGTTCGACGGGAACGGGTATGGCATCATATCCCGTGCCTGCGGCAACGGGTTTGCTGTGTACCATAGTCATTACGCCGCTCGTCGTCGTGTTGCGTAAGATTGCAAGAAAATACACGAGTGTGGCATAAAGGAGGAAAAGAAAAAAATGGCAAGAAGTGTTACAAAACCGAAATTAGGTATATTCTTTTCCATAGTTGGAATGATATTGATAATCAACACGCTGTGCTTAATCGTGCTGGTAGGTTGGGGCTTTTTGAAATCCTTGCAAAGTGTACAGGGCTATATCATGAGCGGTGCAAGCGAAATTTCTCTGCCCAAGTCTTTTGCGGAAATTACCCTTGAAAACTACTTTGCGGCGTTCAAAAAATTAAAATACGGCAACACATATTTAGGGGAAATGTTCGGCAACTCGATATTATACGCAGTAGTAGGCGCGGCGGTGTCCGTGCTCGTGCCCTGTATCGTCGGGTATTTGACGGCAACGTTTGATTTTTGGTTCAACAAGGTAATTTCGTTTATTATCTATTTCACAATGGTATTCACGGTCTACGGCTCGCAACCCTCCATGATAGTCATCACGAACGCGCTTGGGTTATACAACACGTGGCCGGGCATATTCATCATGAAAGCAACCTTTCTCGGCGGCGGATATTTATTCTATTACGGAACATTCCGTTCGATGTCAAAGGAGTACGCGGAGGCGGCAATCATCGACGGTGCGTCCAACTTTCAGGTAATGACGAAAATTGCGTTTCCTTTGGCAAGCACGATTATTTTCGTGCAATACGTGTCGACGTTTATCACGCTGTGGAACGATTACCAAACGCCAATGGTATATTTAAGTAATCATCCTACGGCGGCGTACGGTTTATTCCTGTTCTCAAAGGCGACGAACAGCTATGAGGATTACCTTATCTATAAGCTTGCGGGCTTTATGTTATTGCTTATTCCCACCTTTACTGTGTTTATGTGTTTGAGAAAATATCTACTCCGAGAAACGACGGAGGGAGGGGTGAAAGAATGAGAAAAATATCAAAACTCACCATTGCGGCGCTTTGTTCTCTTGGCTTTGCGCTGGGCGGCGTGGCAACGCAAAACGTTTCTGCGGCAGACGCAGAAAGGAAATTTGCCGTTTCGGAGCTGTTCTTATCTGAAAACGCAAAAATCCAAAGCGGTTATGCTCCCGAAGAAAGCAATATTGCGCAAACGGCGGTGTTCTTTGGAATAGATGCGCGAAATACGCAAGTTGCCTTAACCAACGTGCAAGCAGGGGAGTTTTCCTTGCTTTGCGAACCGATATTAAGCTCCGCCACGTCTACGTTGCGCGCTATGTCGCTCACGTTCACGGACATAGAAACGGAGGAGTATTTCGACGTCTACGTTTCGTTCGGAGAAACTGCGAACGTAAGGGTGATTATGGATGACGTGCAAGCGGGTATTTCGTATCAAAAAAATGCGGCGGTTTCCATGACGGGAATCGCCAACTCGGCGGGCATCTACACGCAATACGACTCCATGCTTTTACCGATTACGTTTGCTCCCGATACCATGCAGGTACGCGTTGGCGAGGGCGCGAATGAAAAGCTTGTGTGGGATTTATCGCAAAAGGTAAACGACAACCGCGAGGTTGGCGAAACGAGAAAAGGCTTTGAAAAATATTCGGTGCATTTCACCATGCACGATTTCGTGGGCGATTCGTCGGGACTTGCGGTATATTCGTTAAACGGCTATTCGTTGGGCAAAATCGTAGTAGAAAACGAGGATGCAGGCGAACCGCGTCTGACGGCTAATATCACGCAAAAGGGAATTAAAGGCAAGACGTATCGCTTGCCCGACGTGCAAGCCTATGACCTTGTAGACGGTGCAATCGAAGAAGTTCAAACGCGAGTGTTTGCACCCGACGGTTCGTCCGTTGTAACAGACGGAAAATCCTTTCAGCCCAAAACGGCAGGGACGTATACCGTAAAATATACGGCGCAAAACTCTTTCGGCAACGTCGGCGAAAAGACGTATGCGATTGAAATCGTCGAAACCATGCCCGCGTATACCTACGAATTTACGGAAACGGAACATTTTCCTGCCGTAGCGTCTGCGGGGGAGAACGTTTATATTCCCGAAATGAAAATTTTCGGCGGATTGACAATCGGTTACGAAACGGTAGCTACGGTTACCATAAAACGCAACAACGTTTCCCAAGTGGCGGCTATGAATCGGGAAAGCGGCTTCACGTACACGTTCCCCAAGTCGGGCGATTATGAAATCATCTACAAATTACCGCAAGAAGAACTCGTTTTCGAGGTGCGGGTGGCAGAGGGCGAAACAGCCGTCGCGCTGAACGTCGAATTGAGCAAGAGCTATGTCCGCAATACGTTCATAGACCTTTCGCCTGCGAAACTGTCGGTAGACGGCGTGCTCACCGATTTTGATTTGGTGGTAACCGACCCTGCTGGCAACCGTTTCACGAACAAGCAATTTATATGCTCGGAAGTCGGTTTGTATAAGCTTACGGCGCAATCGAAAACGGATGCGGCGCGCAAGATTACGTATACGTTCACAGTAGCGAACAAGGTACAGGATTTGTTCGGTGGGAACGAGGACATTATCAGCGAATACGGAAAGGGTATGACCACGCAGGCAAATGGCGTTTTGGCGTATACGAAAGCGGTCGGTTCGGTGATTAAATATCAGCAGACGATTGATTTAACAAAATACGTCAATCAAGTAGCGCCCGCAACGGGAACGGAAGTAAACTCCAAATACGCCGTCAACGCTTTTGCGCAAAAATACGGCGACAACAAAGTCGGTATAAGCGAAACGGCAACGCCGCTCATTGATTTTTCCGTGCAACCGTACGCCTACGATAAAATGGCAATGACGGGTGTAAATATTGTTCTTACGGACGTAAACGAGCCGTCGAATAAGATGACGGTAAAAGTTATCAATTTGATGAACAGCAAAACGCAGGCGTATATTCGCGCGGCGGCGGGAACGCAGGCGTCGGCGGGGTTGCATCCCGGCGCGAACAATAAGGACAATACTTTCTACGTAGAAAACTGGGGATACATCATATCGCATACCTTCACGGGCTCGTTCGGTACGGGCACGGGCTTCGATATGGCGAAAAACCGAATTCAACTGTTCTATGACTATGAGGAAAAAAGATTGCTCGTGGGCGAGGCGGGGAAGAACGGCATGTGTTTGATTGTCGATTTTGACGACCCGCGCCTTTGCGGCGGCGAGATTTGGGACGGATTTTCAACGGGTGAGGTGGAGCTTTCCATTGAACTGTCGGGTATGACCTACGATAAAGCGGGCATAGCAATCTATTCCGTTGACGGGACGGATTTGTCCCGAGAAACCATCTCGTATAAAACGCCGAATATTTTAGTCAATGCAGAATACTTTGAAGGCTTACAGGGCAAGACGTTTCCTATTCCCGCAGTGTCGGCTTACGATTCAGGCGGCGCAACGATTGCAAACGTGAAAACGCAGGTCGTATACGCGGCGGAGAACGGCAAGGAATACGATATTAACGTCAAAGACGGCGCGTTTAAGACGGCGCGCGCGGGCAAGTATTATATCCGCTATTTCGCTATGGATAAATACGGCAACGAGGGTATGAGAGAAATCCCCGTTACCGTGCATGAAACGTATGCGGACTTTACCGTTTCGGCGGATATTCCCGATAACTACAAATCGGGCAAAACGGGCAGTCAAATCGCGCTCTTCCCCGCCGAGAACATGACAACGGCGAATGCTTTGGCAGGTGAAACCGTTGCGGTGGAAGTAAAACGCGGCGACGAGAACGTCGCGGCTACCGAGAATGCATTCACGCCCCAAAAAGAGGGAACGTACACGGTCAAATACACGTTTTCCGACGGTGTAGGCAGAACGGCAACCGTAACCTACCAAGTGGAGGTAGCCGTAGAAACGGAGCTGGTTATATACGGCGCTTTGCCCACGTATAGAGGCTTTATCGAAGGCAATACGTACGAGCTCTACGACGTCTACGTTATCGACTATGCAGGTGGATTTAGCGAGCCGGTGAAAGCGGACGTGTATATCGGCGGCGAGAAATGCGAGGAGGGCGAATATACGCCCACCGTCAGCGCGATAGAGGGAGAAAACGCAACGGAAGAAATTCGCTACGTAACGATTGAATACAAATACGGCGACAAGGTGATTGCGAGCTATGAACTTCCGATACGAAACGTCTACAAGGAAAAGACGGTGTATATCGGCGCGACGGCGTTCTCGTCCAAGAGCTTTGAAGTCGGCAGGTATTTCTATGCGACAGGCGGTGTGGACATAACGGTAGCAGACGCCGTGTCCATGACGGCTACGTCCGACGTTGCGATTGCCGACTTTTTACAGCCCCTTGCATCAAACGGCTTGAATTTCGTGTTTGATATAACGGGTAAAAACGAAACGTATACGCCAATCGACAGCAATGTGGAGTCGGTTTGGGTTTACATCACGGACGCGCAAGACAAAGACAAGGAAATCTTACTCACGTTCATAACTGAAAACGGCGAAACGAAGTTATACGTCAACGGCGCGGCGGCGACAGACGCGCCTTCGGGGGCATTGAACGGCACTTCACCCGATAAGTTCGACATCACGTATAACAACGTTGCCCATTCGCTTATCAACACCAAAGACGGCAAGGCATTGACGACGGTAAAGACCTATGCAAACGGTGAAAAATTTACAGGATTTGGCAGTCAAGTTTATTTGCGCTTTATTATCGAGAGAACGGACAGCACAAAGAGCGCGACGGTGAACGTGTTCGGTATTAACGGACAGAATTTCTCCAACGTGTTTGAGGACGACCAAGTCGCGCCTGTGATTAAAGTAAGCGGCGCGTTGGAAATGAGCTATCCGAGCGGTAGCACAATGACCGTGCCTACGGCGACGGCGTATGACGTTTTGAGCAACGTGAAAGAAATCACGGTAACTGTCAAGCTCAACGGCGTTCCCGTCCAAGACGTGAACGGTAAAACGCTAGAAAACGTTCCCGCGAACGTCGCGTATGAGGTCGTTTTGAGCTCGGTCGGGCAGTACGTTATCGCCTATAACGCGAAAGACAGTCGCGGCGCGACGAGTGTTTCGACGGATTTCGTCGTCCGTTCGGTCGTCAGTCAAAAGCCTGTTATCACGGTTTCCGCAGAACTGCCGACAACGGTTAAGGTAGGCACGGAAGTCAGGCTTCCGACGTTCACGGTAACCTATTTGGAGGGCAACGAGGCGAACCTTGACTACGGCGTATATATCACGCCGAGCAATCAGTATCAGTATCTGACGGAGAGCAAGTTTACGCCCGATAAAGTAGGCACGTATAAAATCCGCTATTTCGCTTTGGACGCATACGGCAACTACGAAATTTGGGAGCAAACGCTCGAAGTAACGGCGTAAAGGAGGGAGAATAATGAAAAAGATTACTAAAATGCTTTCCTTGATACTTGGCACTCTGTTTGCGCTTGGCGCGTTCGCGTCCTGTGGGATAGAGAACGGACAAACGAGCAATTCGGGTTCGACGCAGACAACGAGCACGCAGAGTGAAACGCATTATGCAAACGTTACGAAACGCAGCGATTATATCGTAAAAAACGGGCAGGCGTATTATACGCTCGTCGTTCCCAAGACAGCGGAACGGTATGAAACGAAAGCGGCGGAACTGCTCGTGGAATACTACCAAAAAGCGCTGGGTGTAACCTTGAAAACGGTAACGGACGACAAGGCGACGAATAAAGAGGGTAGATACATTTCCATAGGCGACACCACGCTTTTGCAAAATAGTGGCATTTCCATACCCGAAGAAAAATACGGCTCGTCGGGCTTTCGGATTATTACGAAAGCAAACACGGTGTACATAGCGGGTGCGCGCACAATGATGCGTCGCGGCACGTACTACGGCGCGCAGGAGTTTTTGAAACATACGATAGACTGGGAGGCGTACACGGCGTCGGAAATCCGTTATACGAAAACGGACACGGTAGCAATGTCGAATTTCGACGTCGTAGAAATCCCCGATTTTGACCATCGCCGCGCAGGCTATCAAACGACGATGAACGACAACGAATACACGTTATTATTGCGCATGACGCCGCGCCATGAAGAAGACGAGCTGAAATTAAGCGGACACAGCCATTTTGAGATTTTGCCACCTGAAAAATACTATGCGGAGCATCCCGATTGGTATTATCCGGCAGGCGACGTTACCGCAGAGGATTTTAGTTGGAGACTGCAAGGACAGCTTTGCCTCACAAACGAAGAAATGACGGCAGAGTTTATAAAAAACGTAACGCAGTTATTTATCGAAAACCCGAAAGTAGAGTTTATCCATATCGGGCATATGGACAGCGACGAATTCTGTCATTGCGAGAATTGCAAAGAATGGATAAAGTCGCGCAACACCAACGAATCGGGGCTTATGGTAGATTTCACCAACCGTGTAGCGCGCGGCGTAACGGCGAATATGAAAAAAATCGACCCTAACCGCAAGCTCATGTTCGAATTTTTCGCGTACTTAAAAACCATAGCTCCGCCAACGGACAAAACGACGGATGCAAAGGGCAACGCGGTATACGTCGCAGACCATCCCGACGTTATCCCCGACGAAAACGTCATGGTACAGTTTACGCCTTTGCTTTCGCAGAACATGGTAACGTTGGACCATTTGAACAACAAACAGTATTACGAATATTTTCAAGGTTGGAGTGCGATTTGCGACAACATTAGCGTTTGGAAATACGCAATCAACTTCTCGTATTATATGATAAACCTGAAAAATTGGGACGTTATCGGCGAAGATTTCAACATCTATAAACAAGGCGGCGTACAGAAAATGTACGAGCAAGGTCCTTTGCATCATACGGTTTTGCAGATGCATGAGATGCGCACGTGGATATACGGTAAAATGATGTGGAACACGTCGTTGAATTATAGCGATTTAGCAAGGCAGTTTATCGCCGAGTTTTACGGTCCAGCGGCGGCAGGCGTGCAAGAATATTACGATTATATGACGACGTATTGCGAGAAAATCCGCGTGCAGGACGGTTACACGGGCACGTGCTACTCCATGATTACGGACGAAAAATATTGGTCGTTCCCGTTTGTGGAGGGCGGCAGACAGATTTTCATGCACGCCTATGAGAACTTGGAGGAATATAAAGCCTCCGACGACTACGAGAAATACTATTGGCGCTTGACGGGTGTATATTTTGAAAATATGTTTATGCAGCTTGAATATCACATGTCGCAGTATTCGGTAACGCAAAATAGGGCAACGCTGGCATTTTTCAAGCAAGCGCGCGACGTACTTGCGCTCAGGTCGTCATCTGAAAACGGCGCTTCGTCATACGCAACTTATGAAACCAAATGGGAGGGCGCACTCGATGCATTCTAATAACTTGAAGAAATTATGGAATTTAATGCTCGTCTTTGCATTATGTATTGTCGCGTGCTTTGGCGCAGGCTGTAACGGCGTTGGTAGCACGTCGTCCTCTTCCGAAACGCAACAGGGCGAACAAACTCCCTACGTGCTCAATCAACCCGTGTTGGAGCTGAACGTCGGCGAAACGTTTACGCTTTCGGTGCTGAATATACAAGAGGTCGAAAGCGTGGAATGGCGCAGTTTGCAAGCGAGTGTGGCAAACGTCGACGGCGCAGGCACGGTAACGGCTGTAACACCGGGTGAAACGCGAATATTAGCGACGGTAAACGGCAAAACGCTGACGTGTATCGTAACAGTCAAAATCTCGCTCAACGTATTGCCCACGTTAGAGCTCAAAGGCATGCAAAAACAGGACGGCGAATACACGCTCCGTTTAATGAAAGGCGACGAATACACGCTCAATCCCGTGCTGTATCTTGGCGGCGAGGTAGTGGAAACGACTTTCACGCTTACTAGCAACGAAACGGCGGTGGCGATAGAGGGCAACGTGCTCAAAGCGAACGCTGAAACGGCAACGGCGCAAATCACGGTATCGTGCACTTATGAAAACCAAACGTATAGCGTAGTTTGCTACGTAAGCGTAGAGGAGGTGGCGTTATGAAACTATTCAAACGCGCGCTTTGCACGGCGCTTTGCGCGGTAGTGCTCGGCGGCACGTTGACGGGCTTTGCGGGTTGCTTTGGTGCAGTGGAAAGCTCCACGCCCCAAACGCAAACGGGCGAACAGGCGGCGAAAAGCGAATTGACGTTGGAACAATATAGCATCACGCTGTACGAGGGCGAAACGTATACCCTTTCCCCGAAAAAGACGGACGGGACGGGCAAGGCGCAATCGATTGAAACAATCGAATACGCCAGCGATAGAGCGTATGTCGCCAGCTGTGAAAACGGCGTCGTAACGGCGGTGGCGGCAGGGCAGACCTACGTGCACGTAACCGCCGACGGCATGAGCGTATCGCTGTTTGTAACCGTCAAATCCTTGACAAATCAAGACAACGTTTTCATTCGTTTCACGGAAGAACAGTTATATGCAGGCGTACCCGTACAAGGTCGCGTATATAAGGCGCAAAACGGCGAAATGACGGAAATCAAAGCCGTAACTTGGTCTACGGACAGCGAGGCACTTGAAATAAGCGCGACGGGCATGGTAACGCCGCTTGAAACGACGAACAGCGCGCTCGTGAAAGCGAAATGCACGGTAGACGGCAGGGAATACGAGCTTGAAAAAGCGGTAAGTGTGATTGAACCGTTGCATTATACGGCAAGCAAAACGCAAACCATGATTGCAACCACGAAAACGTATACGGGCGCAACGAATACCGCGTATACGCAAACGACGTTAACGGTAGAGGCTCGCAATCTTCGGACGGGCGAAATACAGCAGGTAACAGGCGAGAACCTTCTGCCGCAAACGGAAGAAAGCCTGCCTTGTAGCGTAACGGTCGAAACGAACGGCACGGTAAAAATCGCGGCAAAAGAAACAGCGGGAAAAACGAGTATGTTTCTCCAAATCGCAGGCACGACACGTCGTTTGAAAATCGACGTCGACGTGGCGTACGCAATATCGACGGTGGCGGACATGGATAAACTTTCTCTTGCGTCGCACCGCGCGCCCACCGATTTATCCCTTTCCTACGTTTTAACCAACGACATAGATTACGCAGGCAACGTCATTTATCCGATTGCGCTTTGGCGGGAAAACGCTAACCGTACGGTAGGCGCGTTCTGGAAATACGCACTTGACTATGCCGACGGAAAATATTCCTACGTAGACCGCGCAAAGGTCGGCACGGCGGATACGGGCTTGACGGACGTAGAATGGAAAGCGCTTGCGGCGGCGAAAGGTATCAACGCGGCAAACACGGCGTTTTCGGGCATTTTCGACGGCAACGGCTATGCAATCAAAAACGCAAAACTGATGCTTGCGCCCTTTGTAACAAGTCCTGCCACCAACACGTATAGCGGCGCGGGCTCGTGCGTATTCGGGCTTGTGAATAACGGCACGGTGCGAAACGTCGAGTTCGACGTCAGCCTGCAAACGCCGACGGAGGCAATGACAACGTTTGGAAACGACCTTTCCTACACGGTGTTAAACGGTGCGGACCTTGATTTCGAATGGCAACAATCCCAAACGGGCAACTACGCGCATTTCAGCTCAACGCTCATCTACCGCGCGCAGAACGCAACCGTTTATAACGTGTATTCGCATATCAAATTGCCTGAAAATATGTATGCCACGCGCCGAAGTGCAGGCATACTCGGTTGGGCAAACGACACGACGGCATATAACAATATCGCTTTCGTGGAGAATAACAATATTGACAGCAAATACTACGGCATCCAAGCGGAAGGCACAACCAAATATTTCGCAAACAATCTTGCCGTTGGCGCAGGTCAAATAGCAATAGGCTATTCCGCCAACTCCTGCGGCACAAACGGCAACTGGTGGACGGATAACGTTTCGTTTAGCGCACTTGCTTCGCTTTCGGCGGGCAGCGCGGCAACGAACGCTCTTCCGTACACGCAGACAATTTCTTCGTTTGATAGGGCAATCTGGGATTTGAGCCGATTACCCTCAAACGAAGCCCCCACCCTGCTCAACGGCTGTTCCGTGCGCTGACACAAGCGGAACGACCGAAAAAAATAAAAAAAACAAAAAAATTAAAGGAGGAGAAAAAATGAACATTTTTTCAAAGAAGAACAGGACGCGTTTGTTCACGCTGTTGTTAGGCGGCGTAATGTGTGCGTCCACAGCGGCAGGCGTTTCTGCGCTTGTCGGAACAAAGACCGCGTCGGCTGATGAATATGCAAAGCCCGAAACGACGAAAATCGAAACGCTTGTTGACAGTTGGTCGAATTTGGGGGCTATTAACCAATACGGCATCAAAGATATTGCCATCAATGCTAGTCCGGCGTGGAATATAAACACGACGGATTCCGGTATGACGTCAGGTAATCGATACGCTTTGGCTGTTTACAACAAGACGGGCTTGAATGAAAACAACCCCGTAGATTACGACGGCAACGTGGGTATTTGGTACGATATGCAAAAAACGAAAGATGATACGAATTCCACCGCCAAGCAAGCCAACATCGGCTTTAAATTGATGTCGAGTACGATTACGTCCAACGGCGGCTACGGTATCATTTCTTTCCGCACCAAATGGACGACGGGCAACGGCGCAATGTCGCTGGGTATGATGGTTCGTACCAATACAGGGTATACGCTTTGGAATGATAACGGCAAAATCGGATACTGGATTGCCTTGCAGGAATCGAACGTACAAATTGTAGAATACAATACAGGTATTGCCTATATGGTAAAAGACGCGGCGTATACGAACACGCCCGCAAACGGCGAAGATTTGGTAATCACCTACGGTATTTGGCAGTCGGCAGAAACGGCGCGCAGTATCTATCTGAAAGTCGAAAAGACGGACGGCACCGTTTGCTATGAAAACACAGTAGTAGACGCTGATTTAACGAGTAATAACGTAACGGAAAACGGGACGTTTGCCATTGCTAAGGGCGCAGGCTCATATGATAATATGACGGCGGACCCCGTATTGTGTGTTGGCGGCGTTGAAAAGCCGTTAATGGACGTTGAGCTTTCCGAAAGTAAAAAATTTGACGTAGGCACGAATCTTTCCGACGTTACGCTTTCTAACACCGCATATGCTTTGGTGGGCACGGAAGGCACGATTGCAGAGGGCACGAATAACTACGACGTGAAGATTGCCAACTACTACGGCAAAGCGACGGGCAAGGTCGGCACGGTTGCAATTACGAGCCGCGAGGATTATTCGGCGTATTCGCAATATATCGAAAAGCTCGAAACGTTGGTAGACGGCAGAGCGGACATCTCTTTTTCCAATGCGAATGGTTCGTTGGTAGCAGGAGATAGTGCTACATACGATGGTGTTTGGAACGGAACCGGTATGGACGTCGGTAAATTCAAAATGGCGAATTATGATGATACGGCTAATGCGAACGGAATGTTGGATTATGACGGCAATATTGCAATAACGCTTGATTATACGTCGGCAGGAACAAGATATTGCGGTGCGGCAATGCAGTTGAACGGACAGACGGCGTATGCGGAAACGAACGGCGACGGCTACGGAATCATTTCTTTCCGCACGAAGTATGAAAATCAATCCAAAGCCTATCTTTCGCTCGGTATGATGCAATCGAAGGGTTCTTATCTTCTTGCGGATAAATACTGTAACAATTCGTACGGCTACTGGATTAAGGTTACAACGGACGGTGCGATTAACGTTTACAAATACACGGCTAGCAATAC
>JAFTKT010000116.1 GCA_017453145.1 Clostridia bacterium | reverse complement strand
TACTTCTACAACGAGCATAGTAACGACGTAAGCCCCAATCGGATTACCGGGCGCGCCGAGCGCAAGAGCAACAAACGGCGCAGAGCACACCATAAGCTTATCCGCAAACGCGCCGACCATACCCGCAACCGCCGCCGAAAACACCAGCAACTTATTTTTCCCGAGCGCGTGCGCAATCCCGACGCCGATTCCCGCGCCCATTAACGATTTTGCAATATTCGCTATGTATTTGAGGGTATCGCCGACGTAATTATCGCCGAGCCAGCCTGCGATTTGCGCAAGTATCGTGCCTGCAATCAAGGTTACGAAAAGCCCCTGCGCCATACCCGAAAACGCCGTAATAAAAAACCGTTTCGGGAGCGCTTTCAAATACGCCTTTCCGCGCGCCGCCAAGCCCGCCTGCGCACCGTTTTCAGCCGCTTTGTCCGTCGCCGCCGCGACCTGTTCCGTTTGCATTTTTTCCGTTTCTTCCATTTTAAGCCTCCAAAGGAAAAAAATTATTGTATACATTATACGCCCTATTTCGATAAAAATCAAGCGATTGAAAGCGGTAACGCAAAAAAAATCGTCCGTTTCCTAAAAAACGGACGACCTTTCCCAAAAATTTCTGCTTATTTTCTCTCAAAGCTATCACAGCAAGTACAGCTTTCCGCATCACAAGAGCAGGTATTGCCCACGTGGATTTTGCGGAGCGTGCAGTAATCGCCCGAACGGTTATACTTACATTCGGTAACGCCACAGCCGATACTCGTGTTCACTTCTTGACCTTTTTCGTTCATCATAGCAAAAAACCTCCTTTTTAGGTAATAACAGTATGCGCAAAGCCCGTCAAGATTATTGACATTTCCAAAAATTTGCGGTAAAATAATATTGTAATAAAAAACCACAAGGAGAAAACGTAAATGAAAGTATTATTAAACGCAGACGTGAAAGGCACGGGCAAAAAAGGCGAGGTTGTCGAAGTCGCCGACGGCTACGGCAGAAACTTTCTCTTGAAAAAGGGTTTGGCGAGCGTTGCCAACGCGGCGAACGTCCACCAAGCGGAGCAACAGAAAGCGGCGCAAGCCTTCCACAAAGCGGAAGAAGTCAAGGCACTCAAAGCGCTTGCGGACAAGCTCAACGGCAAAACGGCAACCGTACGCATTAAAACGGGCGAGAACGGCAAAACGTTCGGTAGCGTAACGGCGTCGCACGTGGCGGCGGCTTTGTCGGAACAGGGCTTTGAGATTGACAAAAAGAAAATCAAAATGGACACCGTCAAAACGGTCGGTTCTTTCCAAGCGGAAATACGGCTCATGGAGGGTGTTTCCGCCAAAATTACGGTAACGGTCGAGGGCTTATAATCCGCAACGCAAAGGACATATATAATATGGAAGAAAGACAAACGGGTGGACTTCCCCCGAAAATCACCAAAGACAACTACACGAAAGCGCGCGGTAAGCACCCCGCTTTTTCCAACGTCCAAACGGCTCTGCTGCTCCTCGTGTCCTCCTTTTTAGTGGCGTTTGCGGCAAAGACGTTGATTGCGCCCAACGATTTCACTATCGGCGGCTGTGCCGGTATCGCCATTTTAGTCAACGTGGCGTCCAAAGGCACAATTCCGCAAAGCGTCATCACGTTCGGCTTAAATTTCCCTCTCGTCGTCCTGTCGTATTTCTTCGTCAAGAAAAAATTCGCCGTTCTCACGACGCTGAACATACTTCTTCAAATGCTTTGGCTGTTACTGTTAGAAACGCTGTTCCCGACGTTCACTATCGAATTTGCGGAGAGCGGCGAAAAGATATTTGCGGCGCTGGGCGCGGGGATTTGTATCGGCGCGTCGTTGGCGCTCGCATTCAAGGCAGGCGGTAGCACGGGCGGCGCGGATATTATCGCAGTCATTATCCAAAGAAAGCTTGCCGCCAATTCCATAGCGTGGATGCTGTTCTCCGTCAACGTCGTGATTGTGGGCTCGTCGCTGTTCGTATTCTACGACCCCGCACAGGCGATTGCGTATAACCTGCTCCCGATTATGATGTCGGCGTTCGAGTTATACGTCGAGAGTAAAATCAACGAATCAATTACGAACGGTTTCCAATCGGCGATTGAATTTCGGATTATCACGGACAAACCCGAAGAGATGTCGCGCGCGCTAATGCGCGAATTAAGTCGTGGCGTAACCATGCTCCCCGCGACGGGCATGTACACGGGTTTAGAGCACCCCATGCTCCTTTGCGTGGTATCGCGCAGACAGGTAGCGACGCTCCGAAAAGTCGTCAAAACGGTCGACCCCGACTCGTTCGCGGTGATGACGGGCGTAGCGCAAGTGCTGGGATTAGGCTTTTACACGAGCGAAATTTAACGTTTGTAACACAAATTTTTCGTCAAAAAGTGATAAAATACAGAAAATTTTGAAAAAAATCTATATTTTTCAAGATTTTTTGCGATTTTTTTACTTTCTATACTTGACAAAACAGCACAAAATACGCTATAATAAAGATACTTAAAAATCAGCCGAGATTTTTGAGAATTTTAATTAAAAGGGGATTAACTCTTATGAACAAAGGCGAATTGATTAAGGCAATGGCAGAAAAGGCAGGTTTCACGAACAAGGATGCGGCAACCGCATACGACGCATTTGTAGCAAGCGTAACGGAAGCTTTGAAAGCAGGCGAGAAAGTACAACTCGTTGGCTTCGGTACGTTCGAAGTAAAGAACGTAGCAGCGAAAACGGGTATCAACCCTCAAACGGGCGCGAAAGTAGAAATCGCGGCATGCAAGAAACCCGTTATGAAATTCGGTAAAGCTTATAAGGAAGAAATCAACAAATAAGCGACTACGAAAACTAAATGCGCAAAATCCCGACGAGTTCGCACCCGTCGGGATTTTATTTTGCTAATCCTTTCTTCTCTTTCTCTCAATTAGCTTATTTATAAGATAAAGCCCTATTATTATTCCACCTATTACCAATCCTCCAAGCGTTTCGCCTTGCCCATTGCCTGTCTCGTCCTCAATCGTTTCGTGACTTTTCAGCTCATATTCCGTTCCATCCTTTAATCTGCACTTTATTGTGGAAACTTCTGCAATCAATGAACCGTCTGAAAATATTTCCTCGTTTTTCTTTTCGAAATTTCCGTCTATCCATATTTCTTGATATAAAGAGGTTTACTCCATAGGTTTTATAGCAAATTTTTTATCAAAAGTATATCGCATTACAGCCACATAACCATCTAAATGAATAGGACCATTTACCTGAACATAAATATAATCGACCTCTACTGTATAGGACGCTTCGTTGATAATTTCACCGCTATATGCGTATTCCCCTCCCCCCAAGTTTTTCACTGTAAAATCTTTGGATATATATATTGGACAATCGTATGTTGCATTTGCTTTTTTTTTCACTCCAAGCACTACAATACACATAAAAATGAACAATCCAATTAAAACTTTTTCGAATACGCTCTTCTTTTTTCTTTCACTCTTAATTCTTTTCTTATTCAACGTCATTGTTAATATTTTCTTCATCCTTCTCTTTTTTCTTTCGTTTTGTTTTATCGTAGTTTTTTGATAAGTTTGTTGCTAATGCGCAACTTCCCGCAAACAGCAATGTTGCCAAAAGCGGATTTTGCCCCATTCCCGTAACCGTCATTATAAACGCACAACCTACTATACAACCAATCCATATTAAAGCTTTCATTTTCCCTCCTCCAAAATGCAATCAAACGAAGATGATACAATCCGATTATCTTCCCGAGAAAGCAAATCAATAGATTTTACAATTTCTTTTCCCTTAAACTTTCTGCAATTTGATTTTTTATTAAGATATACCGTTGCTTCTATCAATTTCTCATCTTCCACCAAATCAATCCAATCTGCTATGTAATCCGCAACTAAATGCAAGAAGTTAAAGCCTATTGTATTTTCTATCAAACGACCATTAAGAGCAACGTTACCTTTAGGAAGATTACTAGGCAATTCGATAAACGCCACAATATCTTTGTCCTGCGTACTTCTAAAATCTTTACCTACATAAATATCAAAGTTTAATTTTTTCATAAAACCTCCTCTTTTAGAAATATTTATACTATACTTAACAATTATAGGGTATTATTTTTACTTTGTCAAGCGTTTTTAGTATATTTTTTGGTAATATTATTGTAGGAGGCTGTCAATGAAATTGAATATTAAAGAATTTCGAGAAGAAATGCAATTAACACAAAAGGAATTAGCCGAAAAAATAGGAAATGTACAAAGAAATGTAAGCAACTGGGAAAACGGCACAAGCGAACCTGACTGTGAAACTATACTCAAACTTTCTGAAATTTTCGATATAAGCATCGACGAATTGTTTGGTAGAAATATGCCAATCTTAAACAACTCGCCCATAAGCAGCGTAGAATATACACTTTTAAGATATATCCGCAAACTCAACGAACCTCAAAGATTTACTTTAATGCAATTTTTACGCGAGTTTATCAGCGAATAAGTGTGCCTCTCCTTGCACTCCCCTTTTATCTTCACGAAAAACCGAATTGTCATTCTGGAACGAACATTAGAAACGCTTGCATATCGCACCTCGTCGCACGCGCCAACGGCGCATTCCCCCCAAAAAAAACAACGCAAACGCCCGCCGAAACGGCGGGCGTAATTTTTATAACAACGACTTTCTCACTCAAAATAATTGATTTTCATAGCGCGCTTGACTTCTGCAAGCGTTTGTGCGGCAACGCCGCGCGCCTTTTCACTGCCGACTTTGAGCATTTCCCAAACGGCGGAAATATCCTTTTCTAGCTCTTCCCTACGCGTCCTTATCGGCTCTAACGTTTCTTGCATCACGGCGTTCAAGAATTTTTTTACCTTCATATCCCCCAAGCCGCCGCGCTCGTAGTGCGCTTTCAGCTCGTCCAAATTCGCATATTCAGGCAAATACCTCTCAAAATGCTCGCTCGACGAAAACGCGTCCAAATAAATAAACGTCGGATTGTTTTTGGTATCGCCCGCGTCGGTAACCTTAATATGGTTCGGGTCGGTATACATACCCATCACCTTGCGCTTAATCTCGTCCGCGCTATCGGAAAGATAAATACAGTTCCCGAGCGACTTACTCATTTTCGCCATACCGTCCGTACCGGGCAACCGCAAACACGACTTATTATCAGGCAACACGGCTTTGGGCTCGACAAGCGTGTCGCCGTAAAGCCCGTTAAAACTCCGAACGATTTCCCGCGCCTGTTCCAGCATCGGCAGTTGGTCCTCGCCAACGGGCACGACCGTCGCCTTAAACGCCGTAATGTCTGCCGTCTGCGACACAGGATACGTCAAAAATCCCATCGGCAAAGAATGTTCAAAATTTTTCTGTTTAATTTCCGCTTTGACCGTCGGATTACGCTCTAAACGTGCGAGCGTAACGAGGTTCATATAATAATAGGTAAGCTCGGTAAGCTGTTCGATATGCGACTGCACGAAAATGGTCGATTTCGCGGGGTCTAACCCGCACGCGAGATAATCGAGCGCGACTTCCGTGATATTCGCCCGCACCTTATCGGGGTTGTCAAAATTATCGGTCAGCGCCTGCGCGTCGGCAATCATCACGTAAATCTCGTCGAACTTACCGCTATTTTGCAGCTCCACGCGGCGTTTGAGCGAGCCTACGTAGTGTCCGATATGCAATTTCCCCGTCGGTCTGTCGCCCGTCAAAATAATATTTCTCATAAAACCTCCTGTTTCACGCATACTGTTTGTATGAAACGTATCTTTTTAGCCGTAACGGCATTCTGTTTTGTCTGCGCGATTGCGCTACTCGTATTCGGCGTACGCCATACCGAAACGCACACCAACCGCCGCACCGCGCCCACTTGGGGCGAGAAACGCATTTACAGACTTGCGCCGTAGGTATTGCGGTATTTATACATGGCGGGAAGATGCTCTTTCCCTTCGATTACGCCGTCCTCAATCGCGGCGATAATGTCGTCCATCGTAACGACGGAATAGACGTCCACGCCGAACTGTTTTTTCGCCTCCGCAACGGCAGACAGGTCGCTGTCGAGTGCCTTTTCTCTGCGGTCTACGGAGATAATCATACCGACGATTTCGACGTTTGCCGCCGCCTGAATTTTAGGTAAAATTTCCCGCAAGGCTTTCCCCGACGTCATCACGTCCTCGATAATAATCACTTTTTCGCCGTCTTGGAGCTGTTTCCCGACGAACAGTCCGCCCTCGCCGTGGTCCTTGACCTCTTTTCTGTCGAAACAGTAATTGACTTCCTTTTCATAATCGTGGTACATAGCAATCGCAGTCGCAACGGACAGGGGAATGCCCTTATAGGCAGGCCCAATCAAGGTATCCGCCTCCAAGCCGTTGTCGCGAATACACGCGGCGTAGTATCTGCCGAGCTTGGCGAGCTGTCTGCCCGTCTTGTAGTTCCCCGTATTGATAAAATACGGGGCTTTTCTGCCGCTTTTGAGAGTAAATTCCCCAAATTTAAGCACGCCGTTTTGCACCATAAACCGAATAAATTCTTCCTTATACGTAAATTCCATAGTCCTCACTCCTTTCCGTTCAATTTCAAAACGCCCGTCAGCTCGCGCACGTCTTTCACGCCGTGTCGAGCGCACCAAGCGTCTAATCCTTTAATAATTTTCGGGAGCGCGAACGGGTCGGTAAAGTTCGCCGTCCCGACCTGCACCGCCACCGCGCCCGCCATCAAGAACTCAATCGCGTCCTCCGCGCAGGTAATCCCGCCCATACCAATCACGGGAATTTTCACGGCTTGGCTCGCCTCATACGTCATACGCACGGCAACGGGTTTGACGCCCGCCCCCGACACGCCGCCCGTGTTGTTGGCGATAATCGGTCTGCGTCTTTCTATATCGATTGCCATGCCCGTGAGCGTATTAATGAGCGACAGACAGTCCGCGCCGCCGCGCTCCGCTGCCCTCGCGTTCTCGGCGATACTTTCCACGTTCGGCGAAAGCTTAACGATTAAAGGCGTGGTTTTGAGCGCGGATTTGGCAATGCGCGTAACCTCTTCGACCGATTGCGGCTTAATCCCAAACGCCATACCGCCGCTTTTGACGTTAGGGCAGGAGATATTGAGTTCAATCATATCCACTTTTCCGTTCAACCGCTCGCAAATGCTGAAATAGTCGTCGAGGGTTTTCCCTGCGACGTTCGCAATCACGCGCGTACCCGTGCTTTTCAGCCATTCGAGGTCATATTCGATAAAATGCTCCACGCCTGGATTTTGCAACCCGACCGCATTCAAAATCACCCCTCTGCTTTCGGCGATACGCGGCACGGGATTTCCCGCGCGCGGCTCTCTTGTCAAGCCTTTGGTGGACACGCCGCCGATTTCGCCTATATCGTAAAGCTCGTGGAATTCTCTCCCGAACCCGAACGTCCCCGACGCCGCAATCACGGGATTTTTGAACTCCACACCGCAAATATTCACCGACAAATTCGCCATATCTCACTTCCTTACGCTTTTGATTAAGCGGAACACATTTTCCGCTGTTTTTTCATATAATTCCTGTGCATTTTCCATCGCGGTTTCCAGACCCATAGGTCTGTTGACAATCGCAAATGCCGCCGCGAGCCCTTTATCGAACAGCAATTCCGCGCCCTCGCCAAGACTTCCCGCAATCGCCACGACAGGCACACATGCCTTTTTCGCACGCCGCAAAATCCCGTCGATAACCTTTCCGTTCGCCGACTGAAAATCCACTCTACCCTCGCCCGTAATCACGAAATCAGCGCCGCAAAGCGCGTTGTCAAATTCACACAAATCCAAGACCGTTTCAATACCCGAGCGAATTTCCGCATTCAAAAACGCATACAGCGCGCCGCCAATGCCGCCTGCCGCGCCACCGCCTGCAACGTCGAGCGTCTTTCCGCAAAACTCTTGCGCCACACGCGCAAAATTCTCCATGCCGCTTTCTAAAAACGCCAAATCGGCTTCCGTCGCACCCTTTTGCCTGCCGTATGTATATGTTGCGCCGTTTTCGCCGAGCAACGGATTTGACACGTCGCAGAGCAAGCGCACTTCCACTTTCGAAAAATCGAGAGCATTTGAACCGTCTATCTTTCTAACCCTGCCAAGCTCCTCGCCCGTTCCTTTCAACACGTTGCCGTTTTCATCCAAGAAACGGTATCCAAGCGCCGTCAACGCACCCATGCCCCCGTCGTTTGTCGCACTGCCCCCGAGCGTAACGTAAATTTTCTTGTAGCCGCTTTCCACCGCATGCCGAATCAACTCGCCCGTACCGAACGTCGAAGTTTTCCTCGCTGAACGCGCGCTCGGCGCAAGCAACGGTAGCCCCGAAATCTCACTCATACACACAAGCGCAGTATCGTCAAATACACCGTATCGGGTGGAGATTATCTCCCCGAGCGGATTTTTCGCCGTAAGATATACGTTTTTTCCGTTCTTTCGACCGATTACAGCTTCAATCGTCCCTTCGCCGCCGTCCGCAATGAGGAGCGGCACGCACTCGCATTCGCCAAACGCTCGTTTTGCATAAACAGACAAAATTTCGTTGATTTTCTCGCCCGTCAAGCTTCCCTTAAAGGAATCAGAGGCAAACACAAATTTCATTTTTATATTCCTTGTTTCTATTGTTTCTCAATCAAACGCAATTTTATAAAACAACGTCTTTCACGTTAAACACAGGCCCGTCCTTGCACACACGCGCCCGCGCGCCGTCCGTCTTTTCACACACGCAAACAAGACACGCGCCGATACCGCACCCCATGCGCTCTTCGAGCGATACGTAGCAGGGCAAATTCTCTTTTTCCACGAGCGTTTTGAGCGCACGGAGCATAGGCAACGGTCCGCAAGAGAGCACCACGTCGGGACGGTACCCCTCTTTGAGCGCACCTGCAAACGCTTGCACGGCGTTCATCTTCTCTCCGTAGCTCCCGTCGTCGGTTACGGCAACGAACTTGTTCGCTTTTTCAAATTCCTCCACGCCGCATACCGCGCCTTTGTTTCTGTATCCTATAAACGCCGAAATCTCTTTTTCCTCACCGTATTCCCGCAAAACGGAAATAAGCGGAAACGTACCCACGCCGCCGCCGACAAGCGCGACCTTGTTCTCGTTTTCTTCCACGTAGAACCCGTTCCCGAGCGGCAAAAGTACGTTTAACTTCGTACCTGTCCCCATTGTTTTGAGTTTTTGCGTACCCTCGCCCTTAATTTGATAACAAAAGGTAACGAGATTTCCCTCCGCCTTGCAAATGGCAATCGGGCGGCGCAACAAGTGCGTGCCGCCAACGGCAATATTCCCGAATTGCCCCGCGCGGATTTTCAGCGTTTCGCCCAAATCGAACACGATTTCATAGACGTTTTCCGCAATCTCCGCATTCTTTACAATCTTCGCCAAACAATCTTTCATTACTTTTTCATCACTCCGATAACGCTCGACAAATCCTTTTGCATAGCGACCGTCGCGGCACGCGCCGCTTCGTAGAACGTCCCGCCGAGCTTTTTATAAGCGCACAAAATCCCGCGCGAATTATTCACGACGCCGCCAAGCCCGTTTTTCCCGAAACAGCTTTTAAGCATTTCCGCATTCCCGCCCTGTGCGCCATAACCGGGAATTAAGAAGAACGTATGCGGCAAAATCTCACGCAAGCGCGCCGCCTCTTGGGGATGCGTCGCGCCGACGACTGCCCCGACCGCCGAATATCCGTATTTGCCGATAGTGCTTTCTCCCCATTTTTCCACCAAGCCGCCGACGTATTCATACATAGCCTGCCCGTTTTCCAAAACGACGTTTTGAATTTCCGCGCCCGACGGGTTAGAGGTTTTGACAAGCACGAAAATACCCTTGTCCTTACTTTCACACTCGTCCACGAACGGCTTAATCCCGTCCGTCCCCAAATACCCGTTGACGGTAACGTAATCGGCAGGGAACGCCGCTTTTTTCACGCCGCCCAAATCCGTTTCGCCGAGAAAGGTTTTTGCATAGCACGCGGCAGTCGAGCCAATATCGTTGCGTTTTGCGTCCGCAATCACGACAAGGTCCTTTTTCGCGGCATATTCCAGCGTCTCTCTATACGCCTGCATCCCTGCCACGCCGTACATTTCATAATACGCAATCTGCACTTTGACAGAGGGAATAATATCGTAAAGCGTGTCAATGAGTTTCTTATTAAAATCGAACACACGCTCGGCAACCCCCTCAAAGGAAGTAACGCCCGCCCGCATTTCGTCGGGCAAATAATCAAACAAAGTGTCGAGTCCCACGCACGTCGGGTTTTGTAAATCGATAATCTTTTCTATCAGTCTGTCGGTAATCATTCTATTTCTCCTGATTTTTTACTTTTCATTGAAATCTTAAAACGCGCAGATGCGAGCAAGACAAGGCGCGCGCGGCTTTCCCGACGGGAGTTTACACACCCGTAAACGAGCGAGGGGAAACGCAAACGCAACGCCGTATCGCGAGGCATATCCGCGTTTTACTCCTGATACTTAATTTCGCCGTCCACAATAGTATATTTGACCACACCGCAAAGCTCGTACCCCTCAAACGGGCTATTCTTGCCTTTGGAGAGGAATTTCGCAGGCTCAACCACCCACTTCTCGTCCAAATCGGCAATCACCAAATCTGCAACGCCGCCCTCGACGATTTTTCCGCCGTCCAGCCCCAAAATACGCGCAGGTGCGGCAGACATTTTTTCGGCGATTTCGGGCAAACTCAACACCCCTGTCTTATAGAGATAGGTAACGGCGAACGCAAACGACGTTTCAATACCGCTAATCCCGAACGCAGCAAGATTATATTCCACGTTCTTGTCGTTGACGTGGTGGGGCGCATGGTCGGTTACGATACAATCGAGCGTACCGTCTTTGAGCCCCTCTAAAATTGCCTGTCTATCCCGCTCCTCGCGAATGGGAGGATTTACTTTCGTGCGCGTATCGAACCCCGTTACGATTTCATCGGTGCACGCATAGTAATGCGGACAGGTCTCCGCCGTAACTTTCACACCCGCTTTTTTAGCGTCGCGAATAAGCCGCACGCCGCTATGAGTAGACACGTGGCAGATATGCACGGGCACGTCCAAGCTCTCGGCAAGCGCAATCTCGCGCGCGATAATGATGTCCTCTGCGGCTCTGGGTATCCCTTTCAAGCCAGCGATTGTCGAGCTCAACCCCTCGTTGACAACGCCGCCGTCCACGAGCTCTTTGTCCTCACAATGGCACAGACACTTGATATTAAATCCGCTCGCATACTCCATTGCCAAACGCATAAGCCGCGCGCTCTTGACCGACACGCCGTCGTCGGAGATAGCCACCGCGCCCGCCTTTTTCATTTCGCCAATATCCGCGAGCTGTTCCCCTTTTTCTCCTTTTGTGATTGCCCCAATCGGGTGCACCTTGCACGCGCCCACCTCTTTCGCGCGATTCTTGATATAGCTCACAACGACTTTATTGTCGGTGATAGGGTCGGTATTGGGCATACAGCATACCTGCGTAAACCCGCCCTTGACGGCAGCTTTCGTGCCGCTTTCAATGTCCTCTTTGTATTCAAAACCGGGCTCACGCAAATGCACGTGCATATCGATAAGACCGGGAAACACGAACTTCCCCGCCGCATCGATTTCCTTTTCACCGTGCGAGGTAATGTTTTCCGCAATTTTAACGATTTTCCCGTTCTGCACGAGTATATCCGCTTTTTTGACTTCCTTTTCAAGCACAAGACTTCCGTTTTTGATAATCATATCCGTTCTTCTCCCGTTCTAATTTTTTCTTCTAAACCGCTGATGCACACGCCGTTATCGCACGTAGTCCCGATAATCGTTGAGCAATTTCAAAACCGCCATTCTGACGGCAATTCCCGAAAACACCTGTTCCTCAATGCGGCTCTTCTCGTGGTCAATTACCTTTCCCGTAAGCTCCACCCCTCGATTAACAGGGCCTGGATGCATCACGATTGCATTCGGGTTCGCATACCGCAACGACTTTGCGTCCACGCCGTAGAACGCCGCATACTCGTTGAGCGAGGGGAAATTCCCCGCCTGCTGGCGTTCGAGCTGTATACGCAATCCCATCACGACGTCCGCGCCGTCCAGAGCCTCCTCTTTCGAGGCACAAAGCTTTGCGCCGAGCTTGTCTATGCCTTTTGGAATGAGCGTTTCAGGCGCAAACATACGCACTTCCGCGCCCATTGTTTTGAGCCCGAACAAATTCGATTTCGCCACGCGCGAGTGTTTAATATCCCCGACGATAGCGACCTTTAACCCTTCGAGTTTTCCAAACGTTTCGCGCATCGTCAGCATATCAAGGAGCGCCTGCGTGGGGTGCTCGTTCATACCGTCGCCCGCGTTCAAGACGCCTGCTTTTGCGACTTTTGCGAGCAAATACGGCGCACCGCCCATAGGATGCCGCATAATCAAGAAATCGTTGAGCTGTGCGTCGAGGGTTTTGCCGGTATCGACGAGCGTTTCGCCCTTTGCCACCGACGACGAGCCCGCCGCGATATTGATGACGGTCGCGCCGAGATATTTAGCCGTGAGTTCAAAGCTCGTGCGGGTACGGGTACTGTTTTCATAAAAAAGAATGGTGGCAGTCTTTCCCCGCAAAAAGGAAAGTCTTTTATCCCCCATTTCCAGTCGTGTTTTCATCTCCGCCGCCACGTCGAGAATTTCCGTCAATTCTTCCGCAGTCAAATCAATCAAGCCGAGCAAGTCTTTTCTTTTGAGCATACCAAATCTCCTGTTTATCCTTATTATTATATCACGATTTCAAAATATTGTAAAGAAGAAAACGCGCCTATAAAAAAATTTCCGCCGAAAGCAGAAATTTCAATCGATTTTCACGAGCTGAAAACCCGTTTTGTCGCAAGACGTCAAATAATATTCAATCCCGTTCTTCTCCGTTTTCAACGGAAAATACGCCGTGCCGTGAATATGCCCGAACACCGCTTTACAAACGCCGTTTCTTTCAAACAGCTCGGTAAAGAGCGTATCGGAGTTTTTAAGTGAAAAAGGCGGATAATGCACGAGCGCGATTTTCTTCAACTCCCCGTCCGCATATTTTTCCCCGTATTTTTCGGCAGCGGAAAAGGCAAGACGGAACCGCTCCGCCTCGCGAAGATACAGCTTTTGGTCCTGTTCGGAAAAATCGGGACTACCGGGACACGTCCACCCGCGCGAACCGACGAACAGATATTCCCCGATTTGCACGCAATCCGTCTGTAAAAAGAAGAAACTTTCATCAGGCGCGGCGGCACGGAGCTTGGTAATCCCGTTCCACCAATAATCGTGATTGCCGCGAATAAACACTTTCTTTCCGGGCAACGGCGTAAGCGCGCGCAAATCCACGAGCGCGTCGGGCATTTTCATTGCCCAGCTAATATCCCCGCAAATAAGCACGACGTCCTCGTCCTTGACCTTTCCCAGCCAGTCCTCTTTAATTTTTTCGAAATGCCCCTGCCAATTCCCGCCGAAAACCTCCATCGGCTTGTCCGCCGTCGCGGACAGGTGCAAATCGCTGATAGCATAGACGTTCATAGCCTTATTATACCTCGTTTTTCAAAAAAAAGCAAGCGCCCCGCAAGCGGGGCGCAAAAAAAGTTTAAGGATTTTATTTTCAGTTATTTCTTACAACCGCCCGTAGGACATCCGTTCTTGCCCTGCGGATAGAGCGGCAACTCAAAGAACCCCGCGCAAATCTCTTGCGAATAATCCTGCGCAGGCGGGATTGCGCAATAGCCGTAGGAGGGCACGAGAATTTCGACGGGCATTGCAATTTTCAAAATCACGGTAACGCAAACCGTCGCGGTAAAGCCCTGCGTTTCGGGATTAAACGTACCTTCGGGCACGACGGCGCTAACGACCGCACGCACAGAAAAAGGCATAATGGAGGGAGCAGGTACGTATAAAAGCACGTCTTGATTGATGGAAACAATCGCCGTAGCACTCCCCTCAACGCCGTTGGCGTCGGTAAAAAGCACTTCGAGCGGTACGGACACCGTCGCCTGCACACGGGCACAATGCCTATCGGCTTGACGGTCGACGCTAACGCCCGACACCGTCGCCTCCGCTTGGGTGGAGCGCGCACTGATAAAGGTCAAAGGATATGTAACGGTAGCGGGAGAAAGGTCGGTCAAAGTCAAGGCATAGTTTTCAAGCTGCGTCTGTTTAATCGCCGCGTCGAAAATCTTATCCGCCTGAATACAAACCTTTTCCGTCAAGCCGTTTACGGGATTACCCGTAATCTGGCACGGGCATTTCTCCGATTGAAAGTTAGAATAAAAGGACATAGTATACCTCCTGTGTTGTCGTAATTACTTACTACATTGTATTCTAATCCGACAACAAATGTGCAATCAGCACGCCTACAAAATGACACGCATACCGATATACAAAAACCCGACGCCGTTCTTTTTCCTGAAATTTTCTATGCTCCCGCAAAGCAGTTCGCAAGTATCCCCCGCGCGGACGATATATTCGTTTCCACGCTCAACGGGGATTTGTAACACCATGCCTGTGGCAGGCTGACCTTGCAAACCGTTCAAGCCCGCGAGCAAAAACTCAGACACACAAAACGCGCGCGCAATCTCGCGCAACGTCTGTCCCTCTTTCACCTGATAAAATTGTTTCCATTCCAGCCGTAACACACCACTACTATATGCCCGTTTCGGCTCGTTTATTCTTATTTTTTCTCTGCCCCCTCTCCGTCAACAATATTTTGCCGTTTCTCGAGGATTTGTTATATTTCTTACGCAAAAAACAGCCCGACTTTTTCCAAAGCCGAGCTATCGTTTATTCTTTTGTCCTTTCGCTTTACAGGCGACCTTTTCGTTACTTTTCTTCGAGCGTTAAATGCTTGGTCGGGTCGACGTTTTTGCCGCTTTCGGTAATCTCGAAATGCAAATGCGCACCGTCCTTATATTCGTTGCCGTTCGCCTCCGCGACGGTAGCAATCACCTCGCCGCGCTCAACGCTATCGCCGACGGCAAGCCCCTCGATTTCGCTAACGAAACGGTACACGGACTTCAAGCCGTCGCCGTGATTGACGACAATTTCCGTACCGAGCAACAAATCGTCTTTATAAATACTCTCTACCGTACCCGCCGCAACGGCTTTAACTTCCGTGCCCGCGTCTGCGGCAAAATCCAAGCCCACGTGTTCGTAGTAGCAGTTCAAAGTCTGGTTATGGTAAAACCCGTAATCGTTAATCAAGCTCGCGCTGTCAATCGGCAACGTCATACCTTCGGGCTTCACGACGACCTGTTCGCCGTCGCCCGTGCCCCCCTGCTCGCCACCGTTGCCACCGTTTCCGTCGTTTTCAGACGAGGGCGGGAGCGTAGACGAGTTATTGACGTTTCCGCCAGCCGCCTGCTGATTACCCTGTCCCACGCTCGCAACGAGCGCAATGGTAACGATAGCGACGAGTGCCGCCGCGCAGCCGAGCGCCGTCAGCAAATAAAAGCGTTTTTCACCGCTTATGCGCTTTTTTCTAATCTTCTTTTCTTTTTCGTTTTGTTCTTGCATCTTTCAAATCCTCCGAAATTTTTGTATGTAAATGTTATCCCGTTTTCCGCTTTTTATACGCCGTAATCGAAAAAAATTTTCAAAACCCTCCAAAAATCAACGGCGTACCGACGGCGCACCGCCCCGCCGCCTCGTCGATAGCGATATGCAGATTAACGTATTGTCCGTAAAGCGCAACGCCGCCGCCCCACGCAGGCACGTAAACGTAATACGACGCCACGCCGCAAACCGTTTCTGTAAACAGGAGCTTACCGCCGTATTCGCCGATTAGCCTTTGGGCAAGCGCCCCGCCCTCGTCCGTTGCAAACGCGACGCTCTCGCCGCGCACGCGGAATACATCGGTCAAAGACAAATCGCGCTTCATCAAAGCCTGCGACGATACGCTATCCAAATAAAACGTACGCTCACCAAGTAGCGCAGAGAGTTTGCAAACGCGCCCAGCCTTGACGGCGACGAACGAAGCGAGCGTGAAAACGCAGGCAAGCAAAAGCATTATGAAGTTTTTAACGCCGCGACAAATGAAACGAAACCGCATAATAAAAATCCCTCCCGCAAAACCTGCGAAAGGGATTATAGCCCGAACAAATTTGTTTTATACCTTAAAAATCCTTTAATTTTTCCCCGCCGAGCAAATGGATATGCAAATGATGCACGGCTTGTCCGCCGTCCTCGCCCTGATTGATAATCACGCGATACCCTTTTTCCAAGCCGAGCTCTTTTTCAAGCGTGGGGATTTTGGCAAAGCAACGTTTCAAAATCTCTGCCTTTTCGCCGTCCATTTCGGACAGCAGGGCAAAATGCGTTTTGGGGATACACAGATAATGCAACTTTGCTTTGGGTTCAATGTCGCGAATAATAATCATATCCCCGTCCTCATACAAACGCGGCGAGGGAATTTCTCCGCGTATAATCTTACAAAAAATACAATTTTCCATATCAAAAAATCCTCCAAGATTTATTATTTTTTTGGTCATTGCAAGCCAAGCCCCGACCTTCTCGTCATCGCGCTCGGCTCTGCCATTTTGCATCGCAAAGGAGCGTAGCGACGTGGCAGTCCCCCCAACGCAACGCCGCCTTACTGATAAGCGTCAATGCGTTCCCCTATTTTCTCGTGCGTAAAATGGAAATCCCCTTGCACGCGCACGCCGTCGGAGAAATACACGAAGGTATCGGGGTGTTTTTTCATACTGTTCATAAATTCGGGTATATCCCGACTGTTCATCACGGACACGACCATATAATTTTTCTCATTCGAATACATGCCTTTGCTTTCGACAATCGTCGCGCTGTGTCTGTGCTTATACAAGATTTCGTCCCTGATTTTTTCGGGTTCTTTAGTAACAACTTTCACCTCAATGGCAAAGCGTTCCCTGCGGAGCAAACCGGCAATCGTCCATTCGGACACATAAATTTGCACGACGGACAAAAGAATACTCGTCAAATCCCAATACACGAAATAGGAAATCCCAACGATTGTATACGCGCAAACGCTAATCACGCGTTCCACGTTAAAATGCGATTTCCATTTATGCACCAAACATGCGATAATATCCACGCCTCCCGACGAATACCCGAGTTTTAACATAATCCCAACGCACACGCCGAGCATAACACCAGAGAAAATGGCGGCGAGCAGTCTATATCCGACCGCCTCCGCGACCGTCAAACCCGTCGGGATAAACACGAAGAAACTGATGCTTTCCAAAATAATAACCCCAACCGAATCCAAGACGGTAAAAAACATAACGTATAAAACGTATTTCTTATTCAAGAAAATCCAAGCGAGCACCATAAGCGGAATATTTATCAAGATTTTGAACCAACCCATATTCACGCCCGTAATTTCGTAGAGAATGGTACACGCACCGTCAATCCCGCTCGGCGAGAAGTCGGCAGGCACGACGAACGTATGCAGGGCAACCACCGACAACAGCGCGGCAACGAACGTCATCAACACGTCTTTGAGCTCTCTATTCCAATTCAATTTCATAAATTATATAACCTCTCTTTTAATTATTCCTCTGTCCTTACGTTTCGGAATAATCCCACAGCGAAAATTAAATCGTCGTTACGAACGGAGCGCCACCCGCGCCGACGCTTACTCTGCCATTCCCATAACTCCGTCCTCGTGCAGGGCAAACACGCACACCTGTATCGGTTTTTTGGTGTTCTCAAAAGGCACGTACACGCGGATATAATTTTCCGAATACCCTTCGAGCATCTCCCCGTCCACCCGTTCGGGAATAACAGTCAAAACCTCTCCGATAAAGCTTTCCAAATATTTTTTCCGCGCCTCTTCCCCTGCGGCGAGCAATTTCTCCACCCGTTCCTTTTTCAAAGCGGCGGGCAGTTCTTTATACTTCTTGAACGCGTTCGTTCCCTCGCGCGGCGAATAGGGAAAGGCGTGGATTTGCGCAAACCCTACCTCCCTGATAATAGACAGCGACTGCTCGAAATCCTCCTCCGTCTCCGTCGGAAATCCCGCGATAATATCCGTCGTAATGGCGGCTTTGGGGAACGCGCGCCGT
>JAFTKT010000115.1 GCA_017453145.1 Clostridia bacterium | reverse complement strand
TGTTTTTCAGGATGTTATATTCCTCGATACAATCGTTCAGTGCTTGTTTTGCCTGTCGTTCTGCCGCTATATCCGTTTGGGCGTCGGTAACGCGTTGTAAATTTACCGTCAGTTTGAGGATTTTTTCGTCGTAGTTTTCCCGTTCGTAGTCCGTTTGCGCCTGCTTGGATTTTGCTTGGGCGAGGGCGTAGGCTTTTTGGGCGAGCGCGGCGTTTTCCTCCGCTTGCGCTTGCTCTTGTTTTGCGCTCTGCCATGCTAAATCTTTTTCGACGACGGCGCGCGCGGAGGGCAATAAAGAGAGTTTTGCCTGTTTTTCCTGCATTTGCGGCAGGCGCGCGGTCAGTTTTTCAAGCTTTTCACAAAGCGCGGCGTGGTGCTCTTTTGCCTTTGCCGTTTCCTGTGCCGATACATACGCTTTTTCCGCTTGTTGATACGCTTGTTCATAGGCGGCGAGCGCTTGCCTTGCACTTGCCACCGCCTCGTCCGTTTCTCGCAGTTTTTCCTCGCTTGCGCCCTCGTTTTCGCCCATTTTCGCTTTGACGAGGTTGACTTCTTCCTCCGCTTTGTAATACCGTTCGTTGACGGCGCGGGAAAGCTTTTCGCCGTATTTGTCTAAGTTGAACAGGCGCGCTACCAACCGTACTCTGTCGGAGGGCGTCGCTTTGACAAGCGCGGCGAAATCGCCTTGCGGGAGCGCGATACACGTTTTGAAATCGGCAAAGCTTAATCCTAAAATTTGCTCGATTTTTTCGTCTACGTCCCTTGCGCCCTCTGCGAGCGGGAATAAGCCGCCGTTTGGCGTGTATTCATACAGATACGCTTTCGTCGTGCCGCTCTTGCGTTTGCGTTCGCGTTTTACCCGATAGGTTTTTCGCGCGCCGCCGAACGAGAGTTCGAAATCAAACGTTACGTTCGCGCCCTCACTACGGTAGTTTATGCAATCGTTAAAAGATTTAGGCACGCGGTCAATCTCGCCGTAGAGGGCGAAATGAATGGAGTCTAAAATGGTGCTCTTCCCACTGCCCGTGTCGCCGAAAATGCCGAATACGCCGCCCGAAAGCAGGGTTTTGAAGTCGATTTTTGCCGTTTCCGAAAAGCTGTTGATACCGCTGAACTCTAAATATACCGGTTTCATACGCCGCCTCCCGTTTCTTGCATTTCACTCAAAATCTCTAAAAACAGGGATTTGAGCTCGGGTTTGGGCGCGGCGTTATACGCGCTTTGATAGTATGCGTCAAATAATGCGGAATCTGTCAAGCCTTTGCGACTTTCTAAACGTATTTCTTCCGCCGTGTGGACTTCCGTAAGCAGAGAGACGAGGTTTTCGTGGGCGGCGAGCGCGGCGCTATCGCTCTGCGTGAGCGGGGCGTTTAACAAAAGTTTCAGCTCCACCCAAGCCTCTGGATAGCTTTTCAGGAGCGCCTCTGCGCTTTGGACGCTTTCCGCCTCTAAACGAATGAGTTTTTTGCCCGATTGAAGAGGTACGTCCTTTAAGTTCTCTACGCCGTTTGGCGTTAGGTCGAATACTTTGACTGTTTTGTCCGCAACCTCGTCGAAAGAGTATTGCAAGGGCGAGCCGCTGTAATAACAATGGCCTTTGCCCAATTTTTGTTTTTTATGGAGATGACCGAGCGCGATATAGTCCGCTTGCGGGAGTGCCTCTATCGGCAGGGCTCTTGCACCGCCTAAATCGATTTCACGCTCGCTTTCACTGACTTTGCCGCCTGCGACGAAAATGTGCGCGAGCAGAATAGAGGGATAGCCGTTGACGTTTGCCGATACCCCCTCGTTAATCCAGCCTTGCATACGCTCTACGTAGGGTAAGTCGGATTTTTCTTCCTTGAAACGAGCCTCATTGGGATATGGCAGGGTCGCGACGAACGCTTTTTCGCCCTTTTCGTTTTCGAAAATTACGTAGCCCTTATCCGACTGCACGGGACGGGTTTTCCTGCCGACGGGGGCTACGGGGATAGGCGTTCGGGCATTGCCGACGATATACACGCCCTGTTCCTGCGAAAACGGAGAAACTGCCGAAAGGCGCGTGCCGTCGTCGTGGTTGCCGCTGATAAGAAGCACGGCTCGGTCTTGACCTGCAAAGTTTTTTATCTTGGCGTAGAACAGTTCCTCTGCCTCCGAGCTGGGAGTATACGTGTCGAATACGTCGCCTGCCACCAGCACTAACTCGATTTGCTCGCGCTCGCAAATATCTACGATTTCGTCTAATACCAAAGCCTGCTCGACGAGGCGGTCCCGTCCCATTAAGCGTTTGCCGACGTGTAAATCGGACGTATGCAAAATTCTCATAGGACACCTCCCCGTAATTTTTTTAATTTTTTACCCCGTTTCGGCTTGCTTTTCCTTTGCAAAAGAGGTATAATATTTTTAGCCTTTTTGTCAGGGCGCAGATTTCGATACTACATTATTATACACTATTTCTTCGAAGAAAGCAAGAAAACTGTGCGCAAAAGTCGGAAATTTTTCGCAAAATATGTTTGGGGAGTTTTGGTTTTATGGCGTTTTGTTCCTTTTCAAAAGATTACGACGATAATTCTTACGTCGCCGTAGAAAATAAGTTTATTACGAAATATTTGCCCGAAGCGGACGGGTTTGCCGTGAAAGTATATCTCTACGGTTTGTATTTGTGTAAAAACGCCGCCTCCGATTTCTCCCTTGCCTCAATGGCAGAGGTTTTGAAAGCCGACGAGAAGGATATTGCCGACGCGTTCGCGCTGTGGGAGGATTACGACCTCGTCGCTATCGTGTCAAAACAACCGTTCTGCGTGCAGTATTTGCCCGTACGCTCTGCCTCCGGTCGGCCTAAACGCGTGCGCTATGAACAATACGCCGATTTTAACAAGGAGTTACAGCGTAAGCTGGGGCGCGTCGGGAAGTTCCTCTCTGCCGCCGATTATAAAAAGTATATGCGGTTTTTGGAGGAGAACGCTATGCAGCCACAGGCGTTGTTGCTTATCGCTGAATACTGTATTTCTAAAAAAGGCGAGGCGATTAGTGCGGCGTATATTTTTAACAAGGCGAAAAAGTTGATGGGCGTGGGTGCGGTTACCTATGAGCAGGTGGAGAGGGAATTGTCCTCTTTCTCTGCGAGCGAGGGGCATTTGTTGGACGTGTTTGCCGCGCTTGGCGGTTCGAATACAACCGAGCGCGTGCCGAGCGAGGCGGAGTTTTCACTCTACCGTAAATGGACGGAAACGCTTAAATTTGACGCGGACGGGATTGTCGCGACGGCAAAGTGTTTGAAACGCGGTACTATGAATGCGCTGGATATGACGCTGGAAGATTTGTACGAACACGGCGTCAAGGACGCGGCGGCGATTACGAAGTTTTTAACCGAAAGAGAGGTTATGACAAACCTCGCGTTCCGTTTGGGGAGAAAGCTGGGTGTGAAAGTGAGTAATCCCGTGCCTTTCGTCGAGGAGTACGTGGAAAAATGGCTTGGGCGTGGGTTTGACGATAGCGCGCTACTCGATATTGCCTTGTTCTGTATGAAAAACGGACGGGGTAGTTTTGAGGATATGGACGGGGTTGTGGCAAGGCTCGCCGAAAGCGGCGCGACGGAAAAAGAGAGCGTGAAGGCGTTCTTGAAAGAAACGAACGAGGATTTGAAACTGTTTGCGCGTATTCAGGAGTTTTGCGGAACGTTACGGAAAAATGCCACCAATCTTGCTTTGGTTAAGGCTTGGCGGGAATGGGGATTTGGCGAGGAGATGATTTTAGAGGCGGCAAAGCGTAGCGCGGCGAGCGCAAGTCCCCTGCCGTATATGAATAAAATTTTAGGCGAATGGAAAGAGGCGGGAATATTCTCGGAAAAGGGACTGACTGACGAGGCGAAAAAGGTGCGTTCGGGCGGGGCAGGTATGAGTTCAACAGGGTTTGGCGGCGCAAAAAACGCTTATACCAATCCGAGCGTTGACGCGGCGAACGCGAAGTCGGAACGGGAGAGATACTACGCTTTACTCCGTGAAAAAGCGCAAACGCGCGCGGATAAGTATTTGGCGTTAGCGAACGCGAACGCTCGGTTTAAGGAGCTTGGTATTGAGCTTTCGAAAATGGAACTTGCGCTTGCAAAAGCGGAAATGTTCACCCCCGACGAGTTGCCTGCTTTGAGCGAGAAAAAACAGGCGTATTTACGAGAACGGAAGTCTATATTGGAAAAGCTTAATATTGACGAGGCGGACCTTGTCCCGCGTTTCGTTTGCGATAAGTGTTCGGATACGGGCTTTTTGAAAAACGGCACAGCGTGCGGGTGCTATAAGGCTTGACGGTTTTTTGTTGCGGCTAAAAAAAGATTTTTTCGGAAATTTGAAAAAGCTTGTTAAAAACGCTTGCATTTTTTCAAAAAATACAGTAATATAAATAGGCGTTGCGGTGCGATGCGACGTTTATTCTATGCAGAGATGTCTGAGTGGTTTAAGGAGCACGATTGGAAATCGTGTGTTGCGGGAACGTAACCGGAGGTTCAAATCCTCTTCTCTGCGCCATCAATGGGAGAAAAACAATCTGTTCTTCTCCCATTGTATTTTTCGTGTTTAGAAGAGGATTTGAGGGTCGGAACCGTTTGGCAAGAGCCAAACGCTTTGCCGTCGAAAGGCTTGTTTTTTCAACCTTGCTCGCGGCAAAGACGACAATTGATAATTGTCGGGCGGGGCGCGCTGCTAAAAGCGCAAATCCTCTTCTCTGCGCCAGGAAATAAAAGGGATTCAGCCATTTACTGCTCTTCCCATAGGGAAATTAAGGAGTTTTTATGAATTATCAACTTCACGATAGTCAAATAAATAATTTATCAGTTTCCAAAAATATAGTTTTATATTTTTCACGAGGGTTTTGGGAAACGGACGCAACAGGGAAGGAAGTATCTCAAAAGCAAAATTGCAAACTTATTTTTAGTATTGATAACGAATTTAATCTGCCACTTGAAGAATTTCTTACTATACGGATTTGTAAAAGAAAAAGTATATTTAAGCCGATTAGTTTGCCCGAATTTATTGATTTATTAAAAAAGTCTGCATTTGACGTGGATATGGAATATGATTGTTCTTTTGCCAATAGGAAAATGATACAACTCTATTCTAATTCTCTCAACATAGCCGTCGAGTTGTTTATAGAAGAGATAAAAAATGTAGAGTACGTCCACGATTAACAAACAAAGTCTAGCACACTATACTTTCAAATGAAAGTCGTGTGTTTGCAAAGCAAAAAGAAAAGGATAGCAAAAATTTTTTGCTATCCTTTTATAGTTCCTAAAAAATCCCTATGGGAAGAGCGCATTTGCCGAATCCTTTTTCTATGCCTGTTTGCTTCAAAAATAGCCTTTATACCCCATTTCATACCCCACTTTTTACATATGGGTTATGCTTACATCTATCGCTCGTTTGAATAATTTTAAGGCTTTTATCAAAAAACGCTTTACAAACAATGCGGGTTTTGCTATAATAATTTTGTTGAATTGATTGGAATAATTTTACCGCCACCGGGTGGTTGCGAATTGAGCGTTCGTTTTGCGTTTCGTTAGGTCTTGGAAGAAACGCGGACGGGCGTTTTTTAGAGGTTGATATGAGCATTAAACAAACGTTGCACTATTTTTCACCTTTTGAATGGGTACTGTGGTTGGGGTCAGTCGCCGCCATCACGCTTTCCGCTTTATTAGGCCAAGATTTTCATTGGCTGTCGCTCTGTTCTTCGATTTTTGGCGTAACCTCGCTCATCTTTATCGCAAAAGGTAACGTTGTTGGACAATTCCTCGTGATTGTATTCAGCGTTCTCTACGCGCTTGTGTCTTTGGAACAACGCTACTACGGAGAAATGATTACCTATGTTTTTATGAGTCTGCCCGCAGCCGTGTGCGCCTGCGTCAGTTGGCTCAAAAACCCCTCAAAAAACGCTAAAAACGAGGTGCAAGTGGCTACCATGTCCTTGCCGAAATGGATTTTTCTTTCCTCTTCTAGCGTTCTTGTAACTTTGTTGTTCTTTTTCGTGTTGCGGTATTTTCAAACGAATAATTTGCCTGTGAGCACCCTTTCCGTTACTACCAGCTATCTTGCTTCCGTTTTGCTTATTTTTCGTAGCCGTTATTACGCGCTTGCCTATGCCGCAAACGATATTGTTTTAATCGTTCTCTGGGTCTACGCTTGTTTCTCGTCTTTGTCTTATTTGTCTATGGTTATTTGTTTTTGCGCTTTCTTGTTCAACGATATTTATGCTTTCTATAATTGGAAACGTATACAAAAACGGCAAAACGAACAAGAAAACTGAACGCTTCCATTTTTAATTTCCTCAAAACTGCTTTCTTCTCGCTTGCTTGTCCTCGCCGACCCTCTTTCACTCCCTCCCCCCCCTTATCTCTATTGCCTCCCCCCCACACAAGACTTTTCTTTATATGAAGATATGAACATATGCTCATATCTTCATATATTATTTTATTCGGGGTT
>JAFTKT010000114.1 GCA_017453145.1 Clostridia bacterium | reverse complement strand
CACGCTCGAAGCGAACGCAATGGAAAATAAAATTTCCAACGAGTCCCCTGTCGGCGCGGCGCTTCTCCGCCACAAGGTCGGCGAGACGGTCAAGGTTTCCGCACCCGACGGCGAATATAAGCTTGAAATTAGAGAAATATTTTAAGAGATAGTGAATTGCAAACTTTGTTTGCGTGAAATTTCGCGCACGCTTGGGTGAATTGCACGCCTTTGGCGTGCGTTAAAGCAATTCCATTCACTAATAAAACGTACAGAGGTTATACACAATGCAAGAGAACAAGAACACACCTGTTGCGGAAACGGAACAGACGGAAGAACAGCTCATTGAGCAGGCGAGAATCCGCCGTGAAAAGCTCGCAAAGCTCGTTTCGGAGGGTAAAAACCCCTATGAACAGGTCAAATACCCCGTAGACGCCGATTCCAAATCGGTCAAAGACAATTTCGAAAGCTACGAGGGCAAAACCGTCGTCATGGCAGGTCGAATGATGTCAAGGCGTATTATGGGCAAAGCCTCCTTTTCGCATATCGCAGACAAGAGCGGCAATATCCAAATCTACGTTACCCGTCAGGACATAGGCGAGGAAAATTACGCGTCGTATAAAAAGGACTACGACATAGGCGATATTTTCGGCTTTAAGGGGTTCGTGTTCAAAACGCAAACGGGCGAAGTGTCGGTGCACGTAACCGAGCTCACGCTCCTTTCCAAGTCCCTTTTGCCCCTGCCCGAAAAATACAACGGGTTGCAGGACAAGGACATGAAATACCGTTTGCGCCACCTCGACTTGATTATGAATGCAGACGTGAAAAGCACGTTCCGTATGCGCTCGAAAATCCTCAAAGAAATTCGTGCGTATTTAGACGCGCGCGGCTATTTAGAAGTGGACACGCCCACGCTCCTGCCGCTTGAAATCGGCGCGGACGCAAGACCGTTCAAAACCCACCACAACGCGCTCGACCTCGATATGTATATGCGTATTGAAACGGAGCTGTTCTTGAAACGCTTGATTGTCGGCGGGCTGGACAGAGTTTACGAAGTGGGCAGAATTTTCAGAAACGAGGGTATGGACGCTTACCATAACCCCGAGTTCACGTCGATTGAAATGTACGAGGCGTATAGCGACTATTTCGATATGATGGACATGATAGAGGATTTGTACAAGACGGTTACGCAAAAGGTTTGCGGCACGCTCAAAATCTCCTATCAAGGCACGGAAATCGATATGGGCACGTGGACGCGCATGACGATGGCGGAATCTGTCAAAAAATACGCGGGCGTGGATTATAACGACTGGGCGACGGACGAGGACGCGCGCGCGGCGGCAAAATCGCTCGGCGTGGAGCTCGAACACGAGAACGCCACGAAAGGCTGGGTGCTCATCGAGCTGTTCGACGCGTTCGTAGAGGACAAGCTCGTGCAACCGACGATTATTTATGATTATCCCGTCGAAAACTCCCCCCTTGCAAAGCGTAAACCCACCGCTCCCGCATTCACCGAGCGGTTCGAATACTTCATTTGCGGGCACGAATACGGCAACGCGTTCTCCGAGCTCAACGACCCGATTGACCAAAAACAACGCATGGTAAAACAGGTGGAAGCGAAACGCGCGAAAGGTAATTTCGACGCGCAAGTGGACGAGGATTTCATCAACGCCCTCGAATACGGTTTGCCGCCCACAGGCGGTTTGGGCATGGGTTTGGACAGATTCGTCATGCTGCTCACGGACAGCGCGACGATACGCGACGTTATCCTGTTCCCGACAATGAAACCCAAGAAATAACGAACAACGCGCCGACTTTGCACCGCTTTTTGCGGAATGTTCGGCGCGGTATTTTTCAACGGAGAAAACTATGGACGCTAAAATCACGAAAACACGGCTGGCGCGTATGCTGTCCTACGACTGGTTAAAAATCGTAGGGCTTGCGCTCGCGCTCATTTTGATTTGGAATTTGTTATTTACCATGACGGCGACCCGCGTACGCCCGTCGCAGCAGTTCACGGTATTCAATCACTACGGCAACGCCACGCTTACAGACCCGTTCTACGACGATATAAACGCCTGTATACAAGACGGCACGTTCTCGTATGAGGTTATCGAATCGACGACCAACGATTTGACGACGGCGAAGGAATACGCCCACACGCTCGCAGACGCGCGTCTGCAAACGGACGAGGCGGACGTGATGTTTATTCCCAAACTCCCAGACCCGTCGAGCGCGTATGAAGAAAACGGCGAAACGAAATACGCCTCCGACTATTTACAGAGCTTTTTATACGGGTATCGTTTTTATATCGAGGACCTTGACCCTGAAAAGGAGAACGGGTATCTCTACGATTTGAAAGCTTATTTGAACGGGTATTACACGGACGGCTACGAGAACGCGGAAAGCTTGGACGAAGATAAAATTGCAAACGATTTCCGCGCCCGCGCCAAGAAAAACGGCGATAAACGTTTCAAAACGGAAGAACAGCTGACAAACGGCGCAAAAAAAAGACGTCGAACGGATTAAAAAATACCGCGACGCGCTCGTGAAATTAGAGGGCTTTTTAGCGGACGGAACCGTTCAATTTGAACAGGTCGAAGTCAAACAAGAGGACGGCTCGCCTCTGTACAGCGGCAAGTTCGCGCTCAATCTCTGCCCCGACGAGGAAAAGACGGGCAACCTCAAAAAATACGCGTTCTACGGCGAAACGGGCGTAGACGAAGAGGGCAAGGAAACGTTGCGCTACACCGCGAAAAATATGTGCATGATGTTTTTCAAGACCAAAGGCACGGAAGAAGGCTTTGAATACGAAAGTCTGCTGTATGCCGTGCATATCATTGAAAAGAGTATCGCGGCGTAATGTTTAGGCGTATTTTCAAGGACAAAAAGACGAGAAAGGCTTGTCATATCTATCAAATGCTCGAACGGAGCGAAAAGGGGCGGCATCTGTCCTTTCACACGCCCGGACACAAGCAAAAGGGGTTTGACATCACCGAATTATCCTATTCGGACAATCTCGCCTGTCCGCGCGGCTGTATTGCGCAAGCGGAACGGGATATTGCCCAAATCACGGGCGCAACCAAAAGCTTTATTCTGACCGACGGGAGTACCTGCGGCGTATTTTCCATGCTCCAAGCCGCAAAAACGCTGGGCGCGCAAAACGTTTATCTGCTCGGCGAGGCGCATAGCAGTTTTTACAACGCCTGCGCCGCCCTGTCCTTGACGCCGCTTCCCGTCGCAGACGGTGCGGACACGGTGTTTTGTACCTCGCCCGAGTACTACGGCAATCTGCTCGATTTAGAGGCTGTGAAAAGGGCGCACGCGGACAAGCTGTTGCTCGTGGACGGCGCGCACGGCGGGCATCTGCATTTCGATAAAACGCGCTATGCGGGCGCATACGCCGATTTTTGGGTGGACGGCGTGCATAAAAGCCTGCCTGCTCTCACGCAAGGCGCGGCGGTGCACGCAAACGGCGAAAAACAAGCGGACGCGCTCGCGGCGGCGGTGCAACTGTTTCGAACGACAAGCCCGTCTTATCCGATTATGGCGAGCGTTGAATACGCGTTCAAATACCCTCGCAATCAGCGTTTGGAAGAACGGGTAAAGGCGTTT
>JAFTKT010000113.1 GCA_017453145.1 Clostridia bacterium | reverse complement strand
TTCCCGCGCGACGGGTAAAGTGGGCGTGTGTATTGCAACGAGCGGTCCGGGTGCGACCAACCTCGTTACGGGTATCGCAACGGCAATGCTTGATTCCATTCCCCTCGTCGCCATTACGGGCAACGTGCCCAACGCCTTAATCGGCAAGGACAGCTTTCAGGAAATTGACATTACGGGCGTAACCATGCCCATTACCAAGCATAATTTCTTCGTCAAACAGATAGAGGATTTAGCGCCCACGCTCCGCGAGGCGTTCAAAATCGCCAAATCGGGCAGACCGGGCCCCGTGCTCGTGGATATTCCCAAAGACGTGCAGGTGGGTACGTGTGAATTTACGCCGCAGGGCGTGGTGGAAAAAACGCCGCTCCCCAAAGTCAAAGAGGAATTGATTGATAAGGCGGCAGAGCTGATTAACGGCGCAGTCAGACCGTATATCTATATCGGCGGCGGCGCGGCAGGGCTTGGCATGGGCAAGGAAATCGTGGCGTTCGCGGAAAAAATCGACGCGGTGCTCGGCTGTTCGTTCATGGGGCTTTCCGCCGTACCGCAAGAAAGCGAGCGGTTTTTAGGTATGCAGGGTATGCACGGGCACTATGCCTCCTCTATGGCGCAAAACGAGGCGGATTTGATTTTGGCAATCGGCGTACGGTTCTCCGACCGCGCGACGGGCAACGTTGCCAAGTTCGCGAAAAAGAGTAAAATCGTGCAGCTTGACCCCGATTCCGCAGAAATCAATAAAAACGTACGTGTCGATTTGGGGCTTGTCGGCGATATTCGCGATTCGTTTACCCGTATCGTGAAAAAATGCGAAGAAAAGCACAATCCCGCGTGGTCGGCAAGAGTACGTCAGCTCAAAGAGGACGAACAGCGTTTTGAAGAAGAGATTGCGGCGGCAAACCCCGCTCCGATTACGCCCAAACAGGCGTTTGATATTATCAACGCGGAGAAATTACCGAATACCGTGATAGCGACGGACGTCGGACAACACCAAATGTGGACGGCGCAATACGTACAATTCGACAGCGCGCGGCGCTGGGTATCGAGCGGCGGGCTGGGCACAATGGGCTTTGGGCTCGGTGCGGCAATGGGCGCATACGTGGCGACCAAAGACCCCGTCGTGCTGGTTACGGGCGACGGTAGTTTCGGCATGAACTTGAACGAGCTTGCCACCGCCGTTACGTATAATTTCCCTATTGTCATCGTGCTGATGAACAACGGCGTGTTGGGTATGGTGCGGCAATGGCAGACGCTGTTCTTCGGCAAGCGGTATTCGCAGACGGTGTTAGAAAGAAAGACGGATTTCGTCGCGCTTGCCAAAGCGTTCGGGGCGGAGGGGTATTTGGCGGAAACGCCTCTCGCGTTCCGTGAGGCGTTCCAAAAAGCGGTGAAAGCGAACAAGCCCGTCGTGATTGACGTGCGCATTGACAAAGACGAGTTCGTGCTCCCGATGCTCCCGCCGGGCGGTGCTATCGACGACATTATCACAAAAGTGAATTAAAGGAGAGGGTTTATGGACGAGAGATTTATTTTAGCAGTCTACGTAGATAACACGGTGGGCGTTTTGACGCGTGTTACCGCTATGTTCACCCGCAGGGGCTTTAATATCGACGCCCTGACGGTGGGCGAAACCGAACGCCCCGAATATTCCCGCATTACGATTAGTATGGCAGGGGATAAATATATGCGCGAGCAGATGATAAATCAACTGAAAAAGCTCGAAGTCGTCAAGAAAGTCGAGGTGCTCGACGACGCACCGATTAAACGTGAGCTTATGCTCATCAAGGTGCGCAACGAACAACAGCACCGCGAGGATATTATGACGGCGGTAAACGTCTACCGTGCGAGCGTTATTGATTATTCGACGTCGGGTATGTGTATTGAGGTTACGGGCAACCCCTCCAAAATCGACGCGTTCGTGGAGCTTATGCAACCGTTCGGGATTTTGGAAATGTGCAGAACGGGTATCGTCGCGCTCGACAGAGGCACGACCACTTTATTAAACAAATAAAAAACATTTTAGAAAAAGGAGTGTAACTATTATGGCAAAAATTTATTATCAACAGGATTGTGATTTAAGCAAGCTCGCGGGCAAGACGGTTGCGATTATCGGCTACGGCTCGCAGGGACACGCGCACGCGCTCAACCTCAAAGAATCGGGCGTGGACGTGGTTGTCGGCTTATATAAAGGCAGCAAGAGCTGGGCAAAAGCGGAAAAGCAGGGCTTGAAAGTATACACGGCGGCAGAGGCGGCGGCAAAAGCCGATTTGATTATGATTCTCATCAACGACGAAAAGCAAGCCAAGCTTTATAAAGAGAGCATTGAACCTAACCTCACGGAAGGCAAAACGCTTGCGTTCGCGCACGGCTTTAATATCCATTTCGGTTGCATTAAGCCCCCGAAGAACGTCAACGTGATTATGATTGCGCCCAAAGGGCCAGGTCATACCGTGCGTAGCGAATACCAAGCAGGCAAAGGCGTGCCTTGCCTTATCGCAGTGGAGCAGGACGCAACGGGCGACGCGCTGGACATCGGGCTTGCCTATGCGCTCGGTATCGGCGGTGCAAGAGCGGGCGTTTTGGAAACGACCTTCCGCACGGAAACGGAAACGGACTTGTTCGGCGAACAAGCCGTGCTTTGCGGCGGTGTTTGCGCGTTGATGCAAGCGGGCTTTGAAACGCTCGTCGAGGCAGGCTACGACCCTCGCAACGCATACTTTGAATGTATCCACGAAATGAAACTTATCGTCGATTTGATTTATCAAAGCGGCTTTGAGGGTATGCGCTATTCCATTTCCAACACGGCGGAATACGGCGATTACATCACAGGCCCGAAGATTATCACGGAGGAAACGAAAAAGGCAATGAAGAAGATTTTGTCCGACATTCAGGACGGAACGTTCGCCAAAGATTTCCTTTTGGATATGTCCGACGCTGGCAGTCAGGTACATTTCAACGCCATGAGAAAGAAAGCGGCGGAGCACCCCTCCGAAGTCGTCGGCAAGGATATTCGAAAGCTGTATAGCTGGGCAGACGAAGAAAAGTTTATTAACAACTAAATTTATCGAGTGAATTGCAAACTTTGTTTGCGTGAAATTTCGCTAACGCTCAATGAATTGCGCCTTTGGCGCGTGAATTGCGTTGCTTTGCAATGCGTTATTGAAATATACCACAATGCAACGCAAAGCGTTGCAATTCACGAAAACCGAAAGGTTTTCAATTCACGACGGCTTTGCCGTCAATTCACGAACGCGGAGCGTTCAATTCATTCTATCAAGGAAAACAAATCATGATAAAAGACACAATCGTAGACGGGTTTCAAAACGCGCCGCACCGTTCGCTGTATCACGCGCTCGGTTTGACCCAAGAAGAACAGGCGCGACCTTTAATCGGTATCGTTTCGTCGTATAACGAAATCGTGCCCGGTCATATTAATCTCGATAAAATCGCAGGGGCCGTCAAGCTCGGCGTGGCGATGGCAGGCGGTACGCCCATTATGTTCCCTGCAATCACCGTATGCGACGGGATTGCTATGGGGCATACGGGCATGAAATATTCCCTCGTAACGCGCGATTTAATCGCCGATTCCACAGAGGCTATGACGCTCGCGCACGGGTTCGACGGGCTCGTCATGATTCCCAACTGCGACAAGAACGTACCCGGTCTTTTAATGGCGGCGGCGCGCCTGAATATCCCGACCGTGTTCGTCAGCGGCGGGCCTATGCTTGCAGGCAGAGTAAACGGTAAAAAACGTTCGCTTTCGAGTATGTTCGAGGCAGTCGGCGCGTATTCGGCAGGCAAATTAGACGAAAACGGTTTGACGGAGTTCGAGAAAAAAGTTTGTCCCACGTGCGGCTCGTGTTCGGGTATGTACACGGCAAATTCTATGAACTGCTTGACCGAAGTGCTCGGTATGGGGCTCAAAGGCAACGGCACGATTCCCGCCGTGTATTCGGCGCGGATTGAGCTTGCCAAGCACGCGGGCATGCAGATTATGGAGCTCGTGAAAAAGAATATCCGTCCTCGCGATATTATGACGGCGGCAGCGTTCAAAAACGCAATCACCGCAGACATGGCGCTCGGTTGTTCGACGAACAGCATGTTGCATCTGCCTGCGATTGCCAACGAATGCGGTCTGCCGTTTGATTTGGACGAGGTCAACGCCATCAGCGAAAAAACCCCGAATTTGTGCCACCTTGCCCCCGCCGGTCCGACGTATATGGAGGACTTGAACGAGGCAGGCGGCGTTTATGCCGTTTTGAAAGAGTTAGACGGTTTAGGGCTGATTGATACGTCCGTGTTAACCTGCACGGGCAAAACGCTCGGCGAGAATATCGCGGACGCGCAAAACCTCGACCCCGAAGTGATTAGAAAACCCGAAAACGCGTTCGGGAAAACGGGCGGTATCGCTGTTTTGAAAGGCAACCTCGCGCCCGACGGGTGCGTGGTTAAGCGTGCGGCGGTGGCGAGCGAAATGCTCGTGCACGAGGGCCCTGCGCGCGTGTTCGAAAGCGAAGAGGAATGTATCGCCGCTATCTACGCAGGCAAAATCGTCAAGGGCGACGTCGTCGTGATTCGCTACGAAGGACCTGCGGGCGGACCGGGTATGCGCGAAATGCTTTCGCCGACCTCCGCGATTGCGGGCATGGGTTTGGATAAGGACGTCGCGCTGATTACCGACGGCAGATTTTCAGGCGCGACGCGCGGCGCGTCAATCGGACACGTTTCCCCCGAAGCCGTTTCGGGCGGCACGATAGCGTACGTGAAAGAGGGCGATTTGATTGCAATCGATATTCCAAACTACAAAATCGAGCTCAAAGTCTCGGAGGCGGAGCTTGCAAAACGTA
>JAFTKT010000112.1 GCA_017453145.1 Clostridia bacterium | reverse complement strand
CGGCGTGTTCTTCGAATACAAAAACACGGTATAATAAAGTTGCGCTTGCTTGCGGGTATGATGAAAAGACGGCAGACGGCGTGTTACGATTGAGTTTTTCGCCTGAAACGACGGCAGAAGAAATTGAATGCGCGGCGGCAATCTTAAATGAAATCGGGCAAGAGCTGAAACGGCGCATGCAATGAGGATAGAAAAATGGAAAAAGTATTGATAATTCGATATTCGGAAATTTATTTGAAAGGCAAAAACAGGGGCTTTTTTGAGCGTGCGTTTGAGGACAATCTTCGCCGCGCGGTACAGGAAATCGATTGCAGAGTAGACAAGCAAAGCGGACGTTATTTTGTGCGTGATTTTAACGAAAACGATACGGATAGGTTGATTGAAAAGCTGAAAAAAGTGTTCGGTGCGCACACGATTAGCGTTGCGTTGGAAACGGCAACGGATATGGACAGTATCTTCGAGGCGGCAAAAACGCTTTCCCGCAGCGAGGGTACGTTCAAGGTCGAGGCGCATAGAGGAGATAAATCGTATCCGCTCACGTCGATTGAAATTGCCAAAGAGCTTGGCGGAAGATTGCTTTCTTGCTTTCATTCTCTGAAAGTCGACGTATATAAGCCCTCGTTTACGGTGCGCGTTGATATTCGAGAGAACGGCGTTGCGCTCGTGTTCGCTGATTTTATCGAGGGGGCGGGCGGTATGCCTGTCGGTACGGCGGGAAAAGGCTTGCTTTTGCTTTCGGGCGGCATAGACAGTCCCGTTGCGGGGCATATGCTGGCAAAACGCGGCATGAACGTCGATTGCTTGCATTTCCACAGTTATCCGTATACGAATATCCAAGCCAAAGAAAAGGTGGTTGAGCTTGCAAAAATTTTAGCGGAGTATACGTGCGGCACGAAACTGTATACCGTTAGCGTAACGCATATCCAAGAGGCAATCCATGAAAAATGCAAACCGCAGCTTATGATTACGCTTTTGCGGCGGTTTATGTACCGTATTGCCGAGCGGCACGCGCTCCGTTGCGGCGCGCAATGTCTGATTACGGGCGAAAGTTTGGGGCAAGTTGCTAGTCAAACGATTGAGGGCATAACTTCTTCTAATTCCGTTGTGGGAAAACTGCCCGTGCTCCGTCCGCTTATCGGGTTCGATAAAAACGAAATTATCGAGCGTTCGGTGAAAATGGGCGCGTCTGAAACATCTATTTTACCCTTTGAAGATTGTTGCACGGTGTTTTTGCCTGATTATCCCGCTATTCGACCCAAGCTTGACGAGATTTTGAAAGAAGAAAGCAAATTAGACGTCGAGGGACTGATAGAAGAGGCGTTTTCTACGATTGAAAAAATTAAATTATAAACGTTGCCCGCCGCGCTTGTTCAAAAGCGCGGCGGGCCTTTCGTTTAATCGTTCCACCATTCCTTTTCAAGGATTTCTTTATCGTTTGTAGGCGGCGATTTGCCCGATTTCGTACTCACGGTGGGGAGTACGATTTTTTTGCCTTGTTTCCCGTTGTAGATGGGCGTTACCGAATAAATATAATTCCTGTTTTTCAAAACGCTGTCGTCCGTGAATTCTTCCACGAATTCACCGATATATAAAGTATTATGCGTCGCATAGTCATACCGTTCGATTTTATAATCGTAAAGTTTGGATAGCCGCGTGTCGAATTTAATGACGACTTTCCCGTCTAAATACTCTAAAACAGGGGTAATAATGCTCGGATTGCTAAAATAATCGCTTGTTTTAAGCGGTATGCAGTTTTTTTTGAATACCTCGTCAAAACGGTATTCTTCGGGGGAAAATTTATCCGCAAGACATAAAGTATGCGTGTCATAATAGCTGACTTTATCGAGAGAAACGCGTGTAACGTTTGCAGGCGGGATAAAATTTTCAATCTTATCATTTTGCTGTCGGTATTCTTCGCTTAAAACTTCGTTGAGGGATAATAAAAGGTTGCAGGGCGTGCCACCGCCTGTGTGGTCGATATGTTCTCCGCTTGCATTCCCAAGCCAAACCCCAACGACGTCGCGCGTGGTATATGAAACGGCATAAGCGTCGGTGTTACCGTTGTTTGTGCCCGCCGTGCCCGTTTTTGCGGCGATTTGAAATGGCAGAGAACGCAGTTTTTTCGCCGTGCCAGTTTGCGCCGCCGTTCGGAGCATGTCTGTTGTCAAATAAGCGGTTTCTTCGGAAAATACCCGTTTTTGTTCGGTTGTTCGGCGGTATACGGGCAGTCCGTTAATCTGAATTTCCGAAATAAAACCGCAAGGCGCATACACGCCGCCGTTTGCAAGCGCGGAATAAGCCGCGAGCATGTCGCAAAAGGCGTAGCCGTTTTTCATGCCGCCGAGTGCAAGTGCAAGCGAGTAATCTTCTTTTTCAACGGTAAGATTAAGTTTTTGTAAATAGTTTGCTCCTTTTTCCACCGTTAAGCTGTTGAGGAGCTTAACGGCGGGCACGTTCAGGCTTTGCGCAAGACATTCGCGAGCGCTCACGTAGCCGTGAAAGGCATTATCGTAATTTTTTGGCGAATATCCCGCGTAATCAATTTTCTCGTCGAGTAGCGGCGTGGCGGGAGAAATTAAATTTTCTTCAATCGCAGGCGCGTAGACGAGCAGGGGCTTTAAGAGCGAGCCCGTCAAGCGTTTAATAGAACCGATGGTAGAAACGCAAGCCTTAAATCCGTGCGTTTTGTTATCCAGCACCGCGAAAAGCTTGTCGGAGCTTTGATAACCGCTTGCGAGCTGTTCCGTTTCCGATTGCATTGTGGGGTCTAAATAGGTCTTGATTTTCACGTTACCGCCAACGGTAAAGCCGTGTGTTTCCGCAAGGGAAGAGAGCTCGTCGAAAACGAAATGCAAATAGCCGAAATCGCGCGCCGCGTCGTTTGAAAAAACGGGCAAAGGCTTTTCAAGCGCCGTTTGCGCCTCCGCTTGGGTAATGAGCCCGTTTTTTAAGAGTAATCGCAGCACGCTTTCCTTGCGCTTGGCGCAACGCTCCGCATTTTTGAACGGGGAATAATTATTCGGGGATTTCACAAGCCCTGCTAAAATCGCGGAATCGGCAAGGTCAAGCTCGCTCGGTTGCTTTTGAAAATAAAACCTTGCGGCGGCGTTGATGCCGAAACAGTTGTGCCCGAAATATATCACGTTGAGATATTTCTCCAAAATCTCTTCTTTGCTGTATTTGCGTTCAAGCTCCCGCGTTAATTTCCATTCGGAAAGCTTTCTTCGCAAGGTCTTTTCTTGGCTCAAATGCGTATTTTTGATGAGCTGTTGGGAAATGGTAGACGCGCCCTCCTTGAACGCGCGGGAACGCAGATTTCCTATCGTTGCCTTTGCAATACGTTTCACGTCAAAGCCCCCGTGAGAGAAAAACCGTTTATCTTCCACGCCGACGAATGCCAGTCTCGTGGTTTCGGGGATTTCGGCAAGCGGTACGCTTTGCTTGAACGCAAGGGCGGCGTTGTCGATTTGTGTGCCGTTGGCGGCATAAACGGATACGCGTTTATCCGATAGCACGAGCTTTTCAGGGGATAAGACTGCATTTTTCGTAACGGCAAGATAATACCCCGCGCCAACCAAACCGAGCGCGACGGCGAGTAAAAAAGCTATCCAAAGTAATTTACGCAATAGTTTCATTTAGCGGTAGTATTTGCAAATTTTACGTTTTTATCTACGCGCCCGCGCGGAAATCTGTTTGAAAAAACGTCGTAAAAGCGTGTAAATACTTGATAAAAAACAAAAAAAAGAGTATAATAGAGAAAATAAATATAACGACAGAGAAAAAGTATGTTGGGAAAATATCATATCGTTACCTACGGTTGTCAAATGAACGTGCACGAATCGGAAAAGATTGCGGGCATACTTTGCCGTATGGGCTATGAAGAAACTTCAAAAATCCAAAACGCGGATATAATCGTATTCAACACTTGCTGTATCCGTGAAAACGCGGAAAACCACGCGTTTGGTAATATCGGCGCGCTTAAAAAAATGAAGAAACAAAACCCGAACCTGCTTATTGCCGTTGGCGGGTGCATGACGCAGGAAAAGGGCAAGACGGAAATTTTACAAAAGAAATTCCCGTTTATCGATATTATGTTCGGCGCGCTGAACGTCGAGGAGCTCGAAACATTGATTTTACGCAAACGCCAAGAGAAAAAGCGCGTGATTTCCGTGCGCGACGAGGCGGGGGAGATTGTAGAAAATCTTCAACCTTTTCGCACGAGCTATCCCAACGCTTGGGTGAATATAACCTACGGTTGCAATAATTTTTGCTCTTATTGTATCGTGCCCTACGTTCGCGGCAGAGAGCGTTCGAGAAAGCCCGAGCATATTCTTGCGGAGGTGCGTTCGCTCGTGGCGGAGGGGTACAAAGAAATCACGCTTTTAGGACAAAACGTGAATTCCTACGGCGCGGATGGTAGCACGGGTATGAATTTTGCCGAGCTGTTAGACGCGGTTGCCTCGATTGAGGGGAAATTCCGCGTGCGCTTTATGACAAGCCACCCCAAAGACTTCAACGAGGGGGTGGTCAAGGTTATGGAAAAACACCCGAAAATATGCAGGCTTGTGCATTTGCCCGTGCAATCGGGTTCTAACGCCGTCTTAAAGGAAATGAACCGCAGATATACGCGGGAAAAATATTTAGAAGAGATTAAAATGCTCCGCGAAAGACTTCCTGAGGCGGAAGTTACGACGGATATAATCGTCGGGTTTCCCGGTGAAACGGAAGAAGATTATCTGCAAACGGAGGCGCTTGTCAAGGAAGTGGATTTTGCCTCTGCGTTCACGTTTGTGTATTCCCCAAGACAGGGCACGCGCGCCGCGCAAATGGAAAATCAAATCCCAGACGACGTACAAAAAGAACGGATTATGCGGCTTGTGGAGCTTGTGAACACGCTCACGCGCAAGAAATCGGAAAAATACGTCGGCAAGACAGTCGAAATCCTTTGCGAGGACTACGACGAAAAGAAAGGGCTGTATATGGGTCGCGACGAATTTGGGCGTATGGGGTATTTTGAAAGTGAAAAGGATTGTATAGGCGAGTTTGTGAATTTACAAATTACGAAAGCGAACGGGATTTCTCTCTACGGTGAGGTGTCAAATGAAAAAGAACGGTGGTAAAAATACAGGTCTTTCGGACATGATGAAACACTACTTAACGATTAAAGAAAAGCACAAAGACTGTTTTGTGTTTTATCGTTTGGGTGATTTCTATGAAATGTTTTTTGAGGACGCAATCGAGGCGTCCAAACTGCTGGATTTAACCTTAACGGGCAGGGATTGCGGGCTGGAAGAGCGCGCGCCTATGTGCGGCGTGCCGTTCCACGCTGCCGACGGCTACGTGGCAAAACTGGTTGCGTTTGGTAGAAAGGTAGCGATTTGTGAGCAAATTTCCGACCCAAAAGAGGCGGGGAGAGGTTTGGTTCAACGCGACGTCGTGCTGATTGTTTCAGCGGGTACGGTTATCGAAGAGGATTATTTGGACGAATCGCGAAATAATTATATCGCCTGTGCGTTCAAAACGGAGGACAGCGTTGCGCTTGCGTGGACGGACATCACGACGGGCGAATTTCTCGCCGAAGAATTTATCGGTGCGAACGGGTTGGAAGAGGCGGTCGCTAAACTCTTGAATTTATCCGTTGCGGAAATTATTTGCAACGAGGACATGCTCCTTGCGAGCAAAAACGTTAGAGAGGTTACGCATAATCTCTTGCCGCCGTTTTCGTGTTATTTGCCTTGGGCATTCAACGTCAAGCACGCGGAAAAGAATTTACTCGAACAGTTCAACGCGCTTTCGCTTGCCGCTTACGGGATTGCCTCGCGTGAAAATTTAATTGCGGCGGCGGGTGCGCTCGTGGAATATTTGCGCGAAACGCAAAAACACGCGCTTGTGAATATCCATTCGGTGAAAGTCGTGCGGCGTGAGAATTATATGGAGCTTGACAATATCGCCGTGCGCAATCTGGAACTGCTCAAAAATAATGCGGAAAATAAGAAATACGGCTCGCTCTTATGGGTGCTCGACAAAACGAAAACGGGCATGGGCGCGCGGCTTTGAACACTGATGCTGGTATCTCCGCTGAAAAATTT
>JAFTKT010000111.1 GCA_017453145.1 Clostridia bacterium | reverse complement strand
GCCTATTGCCTCTTCGTCCATTGCTTGCAAGGTGATACAAAAATGGGGCGCGTGTTCCTTTCCCGTTTTTTGACGCTCTTTTTCTCTTGCAGGAGGTTGTCCGCGCTTTTCTAAAAATTCTTTCAGTTCCCCAATCGCGTTCGTTGCATGGAGCGGCAGGTGGATATTTCCGTGCTTTTCAATAAAGCGTTTGGCGGCGGCGTAGCCGCCGTCTAAATAGATTGCCGCCACAATCGCCTCGAACAGGCTGGACTTGGGCTTGCCTTTGAGGTTGTATTCCGTGCCTTTATAACGCAGATAACCGTAGACGCCCAAGCCGTCTATTGCCGAATCCAACGCCGATTGACAAACGAGCTTTTGCCGCGCCGACGTCATTTTGCCCGACGTTGCCGTTTGCTCTTTTTTATACTGCCATTCCGTTACGGCTAACTGCAAGACGGCGTCGCCTAAATATTCCATTCGGTCGTTGTGTTTACCGCCGTAGGCGTTGGCGTAGGTTACGTGCGTGAACGCCTCTTCTAAAAGCGGTTTGTTTTTGAAAGTGTAGCCGAGTTTTTGCTCGATTTCGGCGTGAGGAAAGCTCATTGTTCCGCCTCTTTTGCCGCAAGGGCTTGCGCCGCGATTGTGTCCATGTCCACGCTGTCGAGCATGGTTTTGATTTTATCCGTTAAGCCGCCGCGCGCCGCTTGCGCCGCTTGCGCGATACACACGGAAAAGCCGAGCGCTTTGGAGTTGCCGTGTCCTTTGACAACCGTTTTCGTCAAGCCCAAGAACGTTGCGCCGCCAACGGCTTCGTAGTCCAAACCTTTCTTTATTTTTTTGATAATGTCGCCGCAAAGCAACGCGCGGAGCTTGGTCCAAAGATTGCGCTTGAACTCTCGTTTCATAATCGTCGAAACCGCTTTGCCGCAACCCTCTACCGCTTTCATCGCAATATTGCCCGTGAACCCGTCGGAGACCATGACGTCGATTTCGCCGTACATTAAATCCCTTGCCTCTACGTTGCCTTGATAGTTCACGCACTCGATATTCTTCAACAGCGCGTTCGTTTCCTGTTGCAGCGCCAAGCCTTTGTGTTCCTCCGTGCCGTTGTTGAGCAGTCCTACTTTCGGGTTTTCTATCCCGAACACCGTCTGCGCATACGCCGACGCCATCATCGCAAAATGCACAAGGTTTAAGCTCTTGCACTCTAAATTCGCGCCGCAATCGCAAAGCAACGTCGCACTGCCTCTATGGTTGGGGATAGCGGGACAAAGCGCGGGGCGGGAAACGCCTTTGATACGTCCCAAGATAAGTACGCCCGCCGTCAGCACCGCACCCGTTGAGCCCGACGATACCAAGCCCTCTGCCTTGCCCTCTTTCAGCAAGCGGAACGCCACCACGAGCGAGGAGTCCTTTTTCGTCTTGACGGCTTTGGTCGGGATTTCTTCCATCCCTATCGTTTCCGTCGTATGTACGATTTCAAGGCGCGTTTTGTCATAGGTATACTGCGCGAGCTCGGCAGTGATTTGCGGCTCGTCGCCCACCAAGATAATCGACAAATCTTTGTCGTTATTCAAGGCAAGCACGCTGCCTGCGACCTGCTGTTTGGGGGCGAAGTCGCCGCCCATTGCGTCTACTACGATTTTGGTCATTTGATTGCTCCTTTTTTGGGGGAATTGATTGTCCTCTTTTGTTCGCAAACGAGCGAGGGAAAACGCAAGCTTGACAAAGTATTGCGACGCATATACGCGTTTTGGATTAGTATTCGAGGTTGTCGACTGTTCTCGGATACGGCACTACGTCGCGAATGTTGGATATGCCCGTCAGATACATCACCATTCTTTCAAAGCCAAGACCGAAACCGCTGTGCGTTGTGCCGCCGTATTTGCGGAGGGCAAGATACCAAGAATAGTCGTCGGGGTTCATGCCGAGCTCTTTGATACGGGCATACAGTTTGTCGTAGTCGTCCTCTCTTTGCGAACCGCCAATCAACTCGCCGATACCGGGCACGAGCAAATCCGCCGCCGCCACCGTTTTGCCGTCGGGGTTTTGTTTCATATAAAAGGCTTTGATTTCTTTGGGGTAGTCCGTCAAGAATACGGGCTTTTTATACACGCTTTCCGTCAAGAAACGCTCGTGCTCGCTCTGTAAGTCCTTGCCCCAGAAAATGTTCTTGTCGTCGAATTTGTCGGCGTTTTGTTTGAGGATTTCGATTGCCTCCGTATACGTTAACCGCACGAACGCGTTCTCCGAAACGTTCTTTAAGCGTTCGAGCAAGCCGTTGTCTACGAATTTGTTCAAGAAATCAAGCTCGTCTTTGCACGTTTCGCTGACGTAGTCAATGATATATTTGACCATTGCCTCCGCAACGTCCATGTCCCCCGCTAAATCGCAAAACGCCATTTCGGGCTCTATCATCCAAAACTCCGCCGCGTGCCGCGCCGTGTTCGAGTGTTCCGCGCGGAAGGTCGGTCCGAACGTGTAGACGTTGCCGAACGCCATTGCGTACGTTTCCGCGTTCAGCTGACCCGATACGGTGAGCGCCGCTTTCTTGCCGAAGAAATCCGCTTTGTAGTCGACTGCCTTGCCGCTCTTTGCCACTTCGTCTAAATCGAACGTCGTAACTTGGAACATTGCGCCCGCGCCCTCGCAGTCGCTGCCCGTGATAATGGGCGTGTGGACGTAGACAAAGCCTCTGTCGTTGAAGAATTTGTGTACGGCTATCGCCGCCTCGCTACGAATTCTGAACGCCGCGCCGAATAAGTTCGTTCTCGGTCTTAAATAGGCTATCTCGCGCAAAAATTCAATCGAGTGGCGTTTTTTCTGCAAGGGATAGTCGGGGGTGGACGCACCCTCGATTTTTATCTCCGTCGCCTTGATTTCATACGGTTGTTTATTTTCTGGCGTTACCACTACTTTGCCCTTGACAATCAGCGACATGCCGACGTTGCCTTTCGCTATCTCGTCGTAGTTGGCTAAATTTTCCCGTTCGAACACGATTTGCGTGCACTTGAAACAGCTACCGTCGTTCAGCTCGATAAAGCCGAACGCTTTCGAGTCGCGCACCGTGCGCGCCCAGCCTGCTACCGTGATTTCTTTGCCGCCCCACGCCGTAAATTCTGCGTTCAAGCGTTTAAGAGGAAGTCTTTCCATAATCTACCTGCCTTTCCGTTATAATTGTTCTCTTTATTATAACATTTTTCGCAGAAAAACACAAGCGTTGAAAGGCATTTAATTGGGCGTATTCCCGATTTTTTTGACGATTATTCCTTGAACGGGTCGATATTCGTCCGTGCGCAGGCGTTTTCGGGAAAGCAGCTTGTCTCCTGCATACCGTTCGATATACGCCTCGCTCTTCACGCCGTTTTTCGGGGAGCGCAAAATTTCTTCCCGTTCGCCTGCCTTGACAATGGGCGCGGGAGGCGGGATTTCCGCTAATACCTGCGATACGATTTCGTAGCGGTAGCAATCCTTTTGCCCCCAAAACAACGCGCGAACGCCATCCTCGAATACCTCCACCGTCAAGCGCACGGGAAAGGCATGCGGGTTAGTAAAACATAAATCGCTCTGCGAGGATACCATTGCATCGCGCGAGGGTGCAACGTAGCTCACCTGCAAGGAATGGGGATGGAACTCCGTTACCGTCAAGCCCGATTTCAGCGCGGCGTTATACAGCGTGGTGCTTACTTGACAAACGCCGCCGCCCGTGCCTAATACGTATTCGCCGTTTACGATGATTTTCGCCTGTTGAAAGCCTGCCTCTTGCGTTCTTTTGCCGACCGTTTGATTGAACGAAAAATCGCCGTAGGGCTGGACGGTTACGCCGCTGACAAGACTCGCCGCAATGCGGATATTCTCACACCTGCCCCTGTCCTCTGCATTAAAATACGTCGTGTAGGAAGAGATTTTTTCCCATTTGACGTCTGCGGCGGCGGTGTTTTGGGGTAAAATAGGAGAAAATAAGAAAAACGCCCCTGCCAAAAGGAGCGTGAACGTCTGTTTTATTTGTCGTTTCGGCGTTATCTGCATACCTGTCCTCTTATGTACCTGTTATGCGTTCGTCGCGGACACGGGTAGCGGTTAGGGATAGTATGTGGAATAATTCCAAATTTATTATTTTTTATTTGTCCTTTATTCTTTTCTGTTGATTTTGCCTTTTTCGATACGGATTTTGTTGCAATCCGCGCCGTAGAGAACGCGTTCGGCGTGCGTGCACGTGAGCACCGTCTGTATGCCCGACACGCGCGTGAGGAGTTTTTTGCGACGGGGTAAATCTAGCTCGCTCATGACGTCGTCTAATACTAATATGGGATATTCGCCCGAAACGTCTTTGAAAATTTGCACCTCCGCGAGCTTTAACGAGAGCGCCGCCGTGCGCGTTTGACCCTGCGAGGCGTATGCCTTTGCGTCTATCCCCGCAATTTGCACGTCTAAATCGTCGCGGTGCGGGCCTACCGTCGTAAAGCCCAGCCGCATATCCTTTTCATAGTTGTTTGCAAGGCGGCGGGAAAGCGTTTTGGCTATTTCCTCTTCGTCGCCTTGATAGCTTTTGTCGAGCTTGACTTCGAGCGTTTCGTTGCCGTCCGTTAAATACGCGTGCATTTCCTTTGCATAAGGCGTGAGCTTGTCTAAAAATTCGCGGCGTTTTTGGACAATTATCGCGGCGTAGTGGCACAGCTGTTCGTCCCATACGGGCAGGGTGTCCAGCACGAGGGAATAGTCGGGGTTTTTCAGGAGCGCGTTGCGTTGGTCTAATATCTTGTTATAGCGTAGCAACGCGGTGTAATACGCGGGCGAGGTTTGGGAGATGGACACGTTCATAAAACGGCGGCGCTCGTCCGGTCCGTCTTGAATAAGGCGGAGTTCGCCGGGAGAAAAGAATACGCTGTTCACGTGTCCCATTAAATCGGCGTTTTTCGCGATTTTACTGCCGTTGACGCGGATTTCTCTGCCCGTTTCCGTGATTTTTGCCTCTATCGTTACTTTGCCGTAGCGGTTTTGCGCCTCTGCGCGAATCAGAGCGGTATCTGCGCCGATTCTGACGAGTTGTTTGTCATGGCGTATGCGCAAGGACGTGCCCGTGCAGAGATAGAACACCGCCTCCGCGCAATTCGTCTTGCCTTGCGCGTTTTTACCGAACAAAACGTTGAGCCCGTCCTCAAAGACGAACGTTTCGTTTTGGTAATTTCTGAAATTTTGAAGGAATAATTTTTTAATTTGCATAATTCTTTCTCAAAATCCGCTCAAAATCGCTTTCTTTTCCGCGCGTTTCGTAGTATAATTATATCAAATAATTTTGTAAATTTCAAGATAAAAGCACGGCTTGTATAAAAAAAATTCACAGGGGATAAAAAGTTATGGCAGAAAATTCACAACTTCGGGCGATATGGAAACAAATCAGCGAACGGGCACAGAGCCTGATTCGGCCTATTTCGTTCGACCATTTTATTAAACCGCTCGAACCTATCGACCTTTCGGGCAGGAAAATCGTGCTCAAATGCTCCTCCGAGCTCAACGCGAATTCTATTCTTAATCAATACGGCGAAACGCTTCGCGAGGCGATTTTGAAAAGCGATTGCGGGCTCAACGATTTCCGTTTGGTCGTCGACGGGAGCGATACGTTTCCGCTTGAAACGTTTGACGAGGAATTTGAAGAACTGCCCCCTACCCCTATCAATAAGAGCTTTACTTTCGATTCGTTCGTCGTGGGCTCGAATACCAAGCTCGTCTATGCCGCCGCAAAATCCGTTGCGGAAGCACCCGGCGAGTCCTTTAATCCGCTGTTTATCTACGGCGAATCGGGACTTGGAAAAACGCACCTTATGCACGCCATCGCAAACGACCTTGCTCTGCGTGCGCCCGAAACCAAAGTCCTGTACACCACTTGCGAGAATTTCCTCAACGATTTTATCGATTCGATTGCGCAAAAGGGCGGCGGTGCAAGATTTCGTAACCGCTACCGTAGCGTGGACGTTTTGATGATTGACGACGTGCAGTTCTTGAAGAACAAAACACAGGTGCAAGAAGAGTTCTTCCATACCTTTAACGAGCTGTCCTCGCAAAACAAGCAAATTGTGTTGACTTCCGACCGTCCGCCCAAAGAAATTGCCACGCTCGAAGATAGATTGCGTACCCGTTTCGAGGGGGGCATGATTGTCGATATTCAACCGCCCACAACCGAAACGAAAATCGCGATTTTGAAACGCAAGGCACTCGACAGGAAATGCTCCCTCCCCGACGACGTTTTGGAGTTTTTGGCGCGGGATTCGGGGCACGACGTGCGTACGCTCGAAGGACGGCTGACAAAGGTTATTTTTGCCGCCAAGCTGCACGAAGAGCCCATTTCCCTTGCGCTTGCCAAGCTTGCTTTGAGCGAGTCGGTTGCGGAAACGGAAGAGCAAGAGGACGTTACGCCGGAAAAGATTATTGCCGCCGTTTGCGGGTATTTTAAGCAAAAACGGGAGGATTTGCTCGGGAAAGGCAAGAAAGCCGACCTCGTTAAAGCGCGGCAGATTTGCGCGTATTTGATGTGTGAAATGCTTACGCTACCCCTTGCCTCCGTCGGGAATATTTTGGGCGGGCGCGACCATACCACGATTATGTATGCGCGGGATAAGATGGAGAAACTCGCCAAGCTCAACGACCACGTGGCAAAGGAAATTGACGACATTAAAAACATTGTTTTGAAAAAATAAGCGGGGGCGGGCGTTGTCGCCCCACCGTTCTGTCTTTTGGGTTATGGAAAAGAAAGATTTTGAGTTTTTGGAATATGCCGCTGACGCGGTGGTAGTAGGCGCGGGACACGCAGGGTGCGAGGCCGCGCTTGCTTTGGCGCGCACGGGCATCAAAACCGCCCTTTTGACTTTGAATTTGGACAGCATCGCGTTCTTGCCCTGCAACCCCTCGATTGGCGGTACGGCAAAGGGACATCTCGTGCGCGAAATCGACGCGCTCGGCGGGGAAATGGGCATCGTTGCCGACAAAACCGCGCTGCAAATACGTATGCTCAACGTCGGCAAGGGCGCGGCGGTGCAATCACTGCGCGCGCAATCGGATAAGAACGCCTATCATCGTGAAATGAAACGGGTGCTTGAAAATACCGAGAATTTACGGATTATACAAGCAGAGGCGACGGAAATCCTCGTCGAAAACGGGAAATGCACGGGCGTGAAAACGGAATACGGCGGCGTCATTTCCTGCCGCGCCGTTATTCTTTGCACGGGCGTGTACTTAAACGGCGAAACCATCACGGGTTCGGTCGTGAAAAAATCTGGTCCGAACGGGTTTGCGCCTGCAAACGAGCTGACCAAGTCTTTGATAAAGCTCGGCTTTAACGTGCGGCGGTTCAAAACGGGTACGCCTGCACGGCTGGACGGGCGGACCATTGATTATTCGAAATGTGAAATCCAAAACGGCGACACGGATATTTATCCCTTTTCCTTTATGCACGACAACGTGCCCGAAAGCAAACTGCCTTGCTATTTGACGTATACGAATTTGAAAACGCACGAGGTAATTTTGGACAACCTCGAACGCTCCCCTCTTTATAACGGTACGATTTTATCCACAGGGCCGCGATACTGCCCGTCTATTGAAACGAAAGTCGTGCGGTTTAAGGATAAAGAGCGGCATCAAATCTTTTTAGAGCCCGAAGGCGCGGATACGCTCGAAGTCTACGCGCAGGGGCTGTCAACTTCGATGCCGCACGACGTGCAACGGGCGATGTATTCTTCCGTCGCAGGGCTCGAAAACGCCGAAATCGTGCGCTACGGCTATGCCATTGAATACGACTGTATCGACACGCTCGACGTGTTGCCTACGCTCGAATTCAAAAAGGTGGAGGGCGTGTACACGGCGGGACAAATTAACGGCACGTCGGGGTATGAAGAGGCTGCCGCACAAGGACTTATGGCGGGTTTGAATGCCTCGCTTAAACTTCGCGGCTTGCCACCTTTCGTTTTGCGCCGCGACGAGGCGTATATTGGGGTGCTGATAGACGACCTCGTTACCAAAGGCACGGACGAGCCGTATAGAATGATGACTTCGCGCGCCGAACACCGCATTTGCCTGCGACAGGACAACGCTGATTTCCGCTTGACGGAAAAGGGGTATGCTTGTGGGCTCGTGAGTGAAAAACGTTATGAACGCTATCTTGCGCGAAAGGAAAAATATGAGCAGTTATTAGTTTCATTGCGTACACGGGTGGGGCAAAAGGACGCCGCGCCGATTTTGAAACGGTTTGGCTACGACGAGCCGACAGGCGGTGTGTCCTTTGCGGATATGATTAAACGCTCCATTCCGCTCGGTGAGATTATGAAAGAGTTTTCGCTGTTTTCGGAGTATTCCAAAGACGTTTTGGAAACGGCGGAGATTACCGTCAAATACGAGGGATACTTAAAGCAGAACTTGGAGATGATTGAGCGCGCGAAACGGTTAGAGGACAAGGCGTTGCCGCCTGATTTGGATTATTCCGCTATTCTCGGCTTGCGGTTGGAGGCGCAGGAAAAGCTTGAACGCGTGAAACCCTTGAATTTGGGGCAAGCGGGTAGAATTTCGGGGGTGAATCCTGCCGATATTTCCGTGCTTATGGTGTGGCTCGCAAGCAGATAACCCCGTGCGACGGTAGGATTTTTAGACAATCTAAAAGGATAACGAAAGTTCGTTATCCTTTTGCTTTTGTTTACAATTAAAATTTCTTTGCGTAGAGCTCCTTTGCAATCCTGAAAAACGTATTTCGCTTTTCACAATAATCCCTATACAATTCGTGTTGCGTTTCGTTTAACGCGTCAACCAAATCGTTTTCCGCTATCCACATCTGGCTTTCTGCCACTCTAAATTCGTAGTCCATATCGCTACGAATTTTTTCTGCCATGTCGCCTAT
>JAFTKT010000010.1 GCA_017453145.1 Clostridia bacterium | reverse complement strand
TGGGCTTATCTGCCGCTTGAATACCACCCTCGGCCCTTGCCGTGTTCGCATCGCCGAAACGGAGCTTGGTAACAATCATCACGTTTGCGCCGCGGTCGTGTGCCTCAATCGCCGCAGACGAACCTGCGCCGCCTCCGCCGATAACCAACACGTCTACGTCATAGTCGGGTTTGGTTAAATCGATTTGCATATCCAAAACGCGGGAACGGCCTTGCAGGAGCGTTGCGAGCTCGTGCAATACCTTGCCGCCTTTATTTTTGCCGACTTTAAGCTCTTCATACGCGCTTTCGATATAATCGGGGTGAAATTCCGCCAAAACGGCGTCCTTTTCCTCTGCGGTCATTCTCTCGTGCAATTTCTCGATACGGGAGGCGCGCGTTTGCTCTACCTTTTTCATGGATTGTAATTGTTCTTCGGTATAATTGTACATACGCCTCTCCTTATTTCTCAATCTCTCTGTGATTATACAGCTGTTTTTGTTCTTCGAGCGGCGTGTTCATAATCGCCTCTAACGCCGCCTTGCAATCCCCTGCGTCGATTTCCGCAACGCGGTTGATTAAATGCTCGCTCTTCGCCGCTAAATATTTGCCCGTCAAACGGCGTGCAAGCACCGCCACCTGCGGATGAGAAATGCCTGCGGGGCAACGGGACGAACATACGCCGCACATAACGCAGTCAAAGCTTTCCTCTGCACATTTTTCATATTCGCCGCGCTGTGCATACGCAATATATTGCATAACGTTCAATTCCTGCGTACAAGCTTTGGTGCATGCGTTACAACCGATACACGAATAGATTTCGGGATACAGTTGCATCATAATCTGCTCGGTGGGTTTAATCTTGTTAATGTCGTAAACCTGTTTTACAAGCGGGAAGAAAGGCAACGTCGCTACGTACATGCCCTCTTCTACCTGTTGCTGACAGGCAAGGCAGGATTTGAGCTCCTGTTGACCTTTAATGCGGTAAATCGTCGCGCAAGCGCCGCAGAAACCGTTTCTGCAACCGCAACCGCGAACGAGTTGATAACCCGCATATTCCATCGCTTTCATAATCGTCAAGCTTTCCGGTACTTGATAGCGTTTACCGAAAAGATACACGTTAACCATTTTTTCCATTTCGTTCTTTCTCCTTAATATTCGTCGGGCAATTCGTCAAGCTCCGTCATTCTGAACACAGGTCCGTCTTTGCATACGAACTTGTCGCCGACGTTACATCTGCCGCATTTTCCAATACCGCATTTCATGCGGAGCTCCAACGTCGTATATACGCGCGATTTGTCGAACCCGATTTCAAGCAAGCCCGCGAGCGTGAACTTAATCATGATGGGCGGCCCGCAAAGCACAGCCGTCATATTCGGGTTAAGTCCAAGCTCTTTGACGTAGGCAGGTACGAATCCAACGTGTCCGTCCCAGCCTTCCTGCGGGCGGTCAATCGTCAAATATACTTCCGTATTCGGCTCGTTCATCCACTCGTTTTGAATCTCTTCAATGTCTACAAGGTCGTCTTTACTGCGCGCGCCGTAGACGATAACCACTTTGCCGTAGTTACTCCTATAATGACGAACGTAGTTAATCACGCTACGCAAAGGCGCAAGTCCGATACCGCCTGCGATAAAGAGCAAATCCTTGCCCTTGAAATCCTCTTCAACGGGGAAATTTTTGCCGTAAGGTCCGCGAACGGTGATTTGTTGTCCCACTTCCAAAGAGTGGATAACCTCCGTTACGCAACCGCATTTTTTAATGGAAAATTCCATATATTCCTCGTTCGTGGGCGAGGAGGTAATCGAGAACATACATTCCCCCACGCCGGGCACGGAAACCATTGCGCATTGACCGGGCATGTGCTTGAACAGCTTTTTACCGTCCGTTCCCACTACTCGGAACGTTTTCACGTCGGGCGTGTCTTTACGTACGTCCGTAATCACGCCGATTTTCGGAATCAAATTTTCTTCAATCATTCTTTTTTCCTCCGAGTGTTTTTATCACTTTTACGATATTCAAGTTCTGCGGGCACTTATTCACGCAACGACCGCAGCCAACGCATGAATACAACCCATCGTTTTGCGAGGGGTAATAAACGAGCTTATGCATAAACCTTTGTCTAAATCTTTGCATTTGCGTCGTACGGCTGTTTCCGTGCGCCATAAGCGTGAAATCGGAATACATGCACGAATCCCAGCAACGGTAACGGATTACGCCGTCGTTCGTTTTGAAATCGCGAATGTCAAAGCATTGACAGGTCGGGCAAACAAACGTACACGTGCCGCATCCAAGACACGCCTCGCTCATTTCCTCCCAACGGGTATCGTCGAACAATTCGTTCAAATTTTCGGGCTTGAAACGGCTTAAATCTAGATTTGCAAACGGAAGTTGCGCCAAAACGGCTTTCGTGCTCGTCTTTTGCGCCTCCACCTCCGTTTCGCCGCCCTTTTCAAAGAGCTCCGAAGCGAGCGAGGTTAACGTTTCGCCCTTTTCAGTGTTGGCTTGCCAGTATAAATACTTCTCGTCAAGCCACGTGGAAACGTCGCCTTGCGGATTTGTCGCGTCTATCCCGAATACGCCGCAAAAACAGCTTTCTTCGGGCTTGGAGCAAGCGAGCGTAACAATCGTCGTCGCGTTTCTGCGCGCTTGGTAGAACGTGTCGACAGGCTCGGCAAGGAATACTTTATCCAAAACCTCAATCGCTTTGTAATCACAGGCTTTGACGCCGAACGCAACAAACGGTTTGAGCTCGTCGCCTTGCTTGCGAATACCCGCCTCCAAGATTTCGATATTTTTGCCTTCCGTTTTGAATTTCATCATGTTTTCCGTTTGCGGAAAAAACATATTCTTGGGGGATTTCACCGTTTTCAACGTTTCGAGCGATACTTCCTTGCCCTCGCCCCAAACGTGGTAATTGACTTCGCCGCCCTTTTTAATGGGGATAAACAAGCCCATACTTTCGCTAATTTTGGCGTAAAGTTCGTTTAATCTTTCTTTTGCTATTTTTAACATTATTTTGCCTCCCCGTTGACTGCGTCCGTCGGCTCAATATCGTTTTCCGTATAAGACGTAAGCGGCGTTTTGCCCTCGTCCGTTTCGCCTGCCTGATATTCGCCGTAGAGCCCGTCTATATCCTTGATAAACTTACGATTCAAAAGGTGCAGAGGAATGTTTTGCGGACATACTCTCGAACACTCGCCGCAATCGGTGCAACGCCCTGCTACGTGGAAAGCGCGAATGATATGGAAGAGCTGTTCTTCGAATTTGTCGTCGTTGGCTTTTGCCGCAATCCCCGACGCGGGGTTATCGAATACGCATTTTACGCACGAACAAGCGGGACAAACGTTTCTACATGCGTTGCAACGTATACATTTTTGCAGTTGTTCACGCCAAAACGCAAAGCGTTCGTCGGGCGTCATCGCCTCTAATTTTTCTACTTCCGCAAAGCGGTTGACGTCTCGTTCGGGGCGGTCGTGTAAAATAATCTCTTCGTCTTTGACCTGATGCGTTTTTTGACAGGTTTCGCATTTGGTGAGCAGGATTTCGGGCTTATTCAAAACCGTTTCACCGCCAAAACTCTTGACTTTGACTTCTTTATTCTGCACTTCTACGTCTACAATGGAAGAAACGCCCTGCGCTTTAATTTTTGCAACGTCGAATTTGCCAAGACATTCCACCGCAATCACGTGAATATTTTCACGTTTTACGCGGTGTTCTTTGACAAGCTGATTAAAGCTATACGTGTCGCACGGTTTCAAAAATACCGCCGTTTTTCCCTCTTTCTTGCTTGCCTGAATGAGGTATTTAGAAAGGTTTGCGCCGCAGAACCAATTATAAACGAAATCCTTTAATTCGTCCACCGTTTCAAAAGACGCGGGGGCGGGGTCGTAAATAAATTCGCCCTTTTTCCAACCGATTACGCGCGCTACCTCGCCGCTTTCGAGCAAAGCTTTCGCGCGTTCTAACATTTTCAATTCAACGTCTTTCATATTATTCGCCCTCCTTGACGCGTAAATCGGTCAAGCGTTTGTTTTCGCCGAGCTCGGTTACCGTTTTTACAAAATCGTTCATAACCGCCGAGAATTTTTGACCTTCCGCCGCCGAAACCCATTCTACGCGCGTGCGTTCCTTTTCAATACCCATATAGTTCAAGAAATTGAACAGAAGCGCCATTCTTCTTCTCGTGTAGTAGTTTCCCGTTACGTAGTGGCAATCGCCGGGATGGCAACCGCAAAGAATTACCCCGTCTGCGCCCTGCTGAAAGGCTTTCAAAACAAAGGTGGGATTCACTCGGCAAGAACAGGGCACGCGAATAATTTTCACGTTCGCGGGATAGCTCAAACGGCTCGACCCTGCAAGGTCTGCGCCTGCATACGAACACCAGTTACAACAAAACGCAACGATATTCGGCGTAAATTCTTTCTTTTCTGTTGTTACATCTTGCATATCGCCTCTACCTCCGACATAATTTGTTTGGAACTGAACCCTTTCAAATCCATTGCCCCCGACGGACAGGTTACCGTACATGCGCCACAGCCTTGACATACGGCAGGATTCACGGACGCTACACGGCGCACTTCCGTTTTTCCTCCGCCAAGACGGAATTCCTTTTCCACGTAGGTAATTGCGCCGTATGCGCAGACGTTCGCGCATTGACTGCAACCGTTACACATATTCTCGTCCGCCATTGCTACGCAAGGGTTGGTCTTTAACTTGTCTTTCGCCAAAAGTCCGATTACTTTCGCCGCACAAGCAGAGGCCTGCGAAACGGTTTCGGGAATGTCTTTCGGGCCTTGACATACGCCCGCCAAATACACGCCCGCCGTCGGACTTTCCACAGGACGGAGCTTGGCGTGCGATTCCGTAAGGAAGTTGTTTGTGTCGATACTTGCCGTCAAAAGCGTCGCTACCTTTCTCACCGACGGTTCGGGTTCAATCGCCGTTGCAAGCACAACCAAATCCGATTCAATCGTGATTTGTTCGTTGTCAATCAAATTCGAGCCCTGCACCATCAGCTTGCCGTTCTCGTTATATACTTTGCCGACCATACCCTTGATATAATCAACGCCGTATTGCTCCACCGCCCTGCGATAAAATTCGTCGTAGTTTTTACCAGGTGTACGCACGTCGATATAGAATACGTGCACTTCGGTATCGGGGTATTTTTCACGGATTAGCATAGCGTGTTTTGCCGTATACATACAGCAAATTTTCGAGCAATACGGTTTTCCGCAACCGCTCGTATCACGCGAGCCTACGCATTGAATGAACGTAATCACTTTCGGGTGCTTGCCGTCGGAAGGACGGAGCAAAACGCCGTCGGTAGGTCCTGCCGCGTTCATCAATCTTTCGAGTTCGAGCGAGGTGATGACGTCTTTATTGTCGCTATAACCGTATTCGTTGAAATTGTCAAGCGCAATCGGCTTAAAGCCCGTTGCAACGACGATTGCGCCGTATTCACGGTCGATAAACGTGTCTTTTTGTTCGTAGTCAATCGCGCCCACGCCACAGAATTTCTGACAAATACCGCATTTGCCCGTTTTGAGTTTAATACATTGCTCGGGGTCGATTACCGCGACGTTGGGAATTGCCTGCGCAAACGGAATATGAATGGCAGGACGGGGGTTCAAACCCATATTAAAGGTATTCAAGCCTTTTTTCGAGGGGCATTTTTCCATGCAGATTTTACAGCCCGTGCATTTCGTTTCGTCGACGTATCTTGCCTTTCTGCGGATTTTGACGTTGAAATTCCCGACAAAGCCTTTGACCTCTTCCACTTCGGAATAGGACAAAATGTCGATTTTTTCGTGCTGTGCGCAATCCACCATTTTCGGCGTCAAGATACACGCGGAACAGTCGAGCGTGGGGAACGTTTTATCGAGTTGCGCCATTCTGCCGCCGATTGTCGCGTTCTTTTCGACAATGTCTACTTCAAACCCAGCGTCGGCAATGTCGAGCGCGGCTTGAATACCTGCAATACCGCCGCCGATTACGAGCGCGCGTTTAATCACGGGGCTTTCCCCTGCCTGTAAGGGCGCGTTGAGCTTGACTTTTGCAATCGCGGTACGAACGAGAATCACGGCTTTTTCCGTTGCCTCGTCCATATCCTTGTGAATCCAAGAACAATGCTCGCGAATATTCGCAATTTCCACCATATAAGGGTTCAAGCCAGCCTCTTCCGCTGCTTTGCGGAACGTCGCCTCGTGCATTCTCGGCGAGCAAGCGCCCACGACGATACCCGTGAGGTTATGCTCTTTAATCGCTTGCTTGATGAGCTGTTGTCCGTTTTCGGAGCACATATATTGATAGTTTTCCGAATACACGACGCCCGGCTCGTTCTTGATGGTTTCGGCGACTTTTTTAACGTCTACCGTCGCCGCGATATTACTGCCGCACCAACAAATAAAAACACCTATTCTTTGCATAATATTTACTCTCTTTTTTATTGATTACTTATTATATTTACGATACGCACTCACAAGGAGTTGTTGAGGGATAAGCTCGTCGACAATCGGCGGGATTTCCTCTGCTTTCAAGCCGTTTTTGCCTTGCATCCGCACGACGGTATCACGAACTGCCTCTATCACCGCCGCAGGCGCGACGCCACGCGGGCAACGCTCTACGCACGCCATGCACGAGAAACAATTCCAAATCGCCTTGCTTTCCAACAGCTCGTCTATTTTGCCCTTTGCAAGCATGGTTACGAACTGATGCGGCTTTATATCCATTTCCTTAAACGCGGGACAACGTCCCGAGCATTTGCCGCATTTCATACATTTGCGCACGTCCGTGCCGCTGATACGTTTGATATTATCTATGCGTTCTTCTTTGGTCATACGTTCACCCCCAACGCTTCGGCAAGCAGTTCGGTAAAATATCGCACGGGCAAAATACCGTCGCCGTTTACCTGCAAATTATACAGACACAGCGGACACGCCGTGATTACCTCTTCCGCGCCTTTTTCCTTTGCGCTTGCAAGCACTTTGCGGCTCTTTTGTTTGGGCAAGTCGACGTTTTTCAATGCGACGTATGCTCCGCAACACTCGTTCCTGAACGGATACACGACCGGTGTGCCGCCGATTGCGCGAATGAAATCCTCGATAATCGTGGGATTTTCGTGGTTATCGAACGCCATTACGCCGCTCGGACGGAGCAACAGACAACCGTAATACGCGCCTACTTTGCGGTTAATCGGGTTTTTGACGGCTTTTTTGATATTGTCAAAGCCTACCACCGTTTTGAGCATTTCAAGATAATGCAAAACCTCCGTTTCGCCGCCGTAGGGCTCGTCGAGTTTCAAATAATTATTCGCGCGGAAACGCATGTCGTCGTTGGATTTCATGTCCTCGTTTGCGCGTTTAATCACGTTATGACAAGCCGAGCACAGCGTGAGGAGCTTGCCACCGTTATGCTTTGCATAGTCGAGTGCGCGCACCGCCGAGAGCTTGGTCGCAATTTCGTCCGTGCCCATAGGATACACCGCGCCACAACATTGCCAATTTTCAATTTCGTCCATTTCCACACCCAAAGCCGCCGCGCAAAGACGTGCCGTTTTGTCTAAATCTTTCGCTTTCGTTTTGAGCGTACAGCCGGGATAGTAACTGATTTTCATACTTT
>JAFTKT010000110.1 GCA_017453145.1 Clostridia bacterium | reverse complement strand
TTTCATATTTTGGAAAAGGAAGATATTCTCATCAATCCGCAGGGCGGCTTTCATTTGACCGATAGAAAGGGCGAGCAAGGGCTCGTGTTGCCTTATCAATACGAGAAATTCAAAACCTATCCCACCTTTCCGCAAAAAGCGCAAAAAATCTATGCGCTCGTGCAGGATAAGGACACCCTCGTCGTCGGGCACGCGGCTATGAACGACGTGAAATATCTGAACTTGGAAAGCAAACGCTTTTCCTTGCCCTCTTTCTCCTTTCCGTTCGCCGACACACAGTTTTTGTATATGAACGTAATCGGCGAGTATTCCCGTCAGTTCGGGCTGGGCGCGATTGCAGAGGAGCTGGGCGTGGAGTTCACGGCACATTGCGCCGTCGACGACGCGTATGCGACCATGAAAGTCGCGGAGGCGCTTTGTAAACGCGAGCAGTTAAGCTTGCAAGAAATGCTGGAAAAATATAAAATTACGCTCGGGAAAATCGAAAATTATGAGATTACGCAAATGAGCTCGCAGGGCTTTCGCGATTACCGCGCGGCGAAAGAGGCGGCGAAAGAGGCGCGCGAGCGTACGCGAGCGCAGGTGCATATTTATATCGACCGCGCCAAACGTCGCAGGGCAAGAGACGGCGTTTTGAAGAACAAAACCGTTTGCTTTTCGCATGAAATCGAGCTCAACGCCGCGCTTGCGGAGCGGTTGACGGAATTAGCGTTTGCCGCCGCCGCGAGGATTACCTTTCGCGCGGAGGAATGTAATCTCTACGTAGCGTTTGAAAAAGAAACGGGGGCACGGAAACAATCGGCAATCGCGCGCGGTGCGCGCGTGGTTGCGCCCGAAGAGTTTATAAAAGGTTTGGAACATGACGCGCTTACCTGAAAAATTTGTGGAAAATATGAAAAAACAGCTCCCCGAAACGGAATGGGAGAGCTTTTTTTCCGTCTATGCCCACCCGCCCGTCAAAGGCGTGCGCTTGAACGCGCTCAAAGGGGGCAGGGTTGCGTTGAACGGACTTTTAACCGACGTGTTAGGCGCGCCCGTAGCGTGGGAAGAGGACGGGTTTTACACGGAAAAAGACAAGCTGGGCGCAAATCCCTTTCATTTTGCAGGGCTTTTCTATTCACAAGAGCCCTCCGCGATGTCCGCCGCACCGAAATTAGAGGTCAAAGCGGGCGAAAAGGTGCTCGACCTTTGCTCCGCGCCCGGTGGCAAGGGCACGCAGCTTGCTTGTAAAATGCAGGGCGAGGGCGTGATTGTGTTGAACGAGCCCGTGCTTTCGCGAGCGAAAATTCTGTCGGGAAACGTCGAAAGAATGGGAATCAAAAACGCCGTTGTGGCGTCTGAAACGCCCGAACGGCTCGCGGAGAAGTTTGTAGGATATTTCGATAAAATTTTAGTGGACGCGCCCTGCTCGGGCGAGGGTATGTTCCGCAAAAACGCGGACGAGGCATTGTCCGAATGGAGCGAGGAAAACGTCGCCCTTTGCGCCGCGCGGCAAAAGCGCATATTGCGCGAGGCGGTGAAAATGCTCAAAGCGGGCGGGAGGCTCGTGTATTCCACCTGCACGTTCGCGCCCCAAGAGGACGAGGCGCAAGCCGCGTGGCTAACGGAAGAATTTCCCGAAATGCGGCTTTTAGAGCAGGAAAAATTATATCCGCACAAAATCAAGGGCGAGGGACATTTCGTCGCCGTCTTTGAAAAGTCGGGCGAGGCAGAAACGCAGAGCCGTTTGCGCCCAGCCAAACCCACGTGCTCCAAAGCCGCCGAAAAAGCGTTCCGTGAATTTGAAAAAAACTTTTTCGTCGCAACCCTGCCCCGCCTCTTGCACGAAACGGACGGCGTGTTATACGATTTGCCGCAAGGCGTTTTCGACTGGTCGGGTTTGCACGTTTTGCGCGTGGGGGTTAAGCTTGGCGAGCTCAAAAACGGACGGTTTGAGCCGTCGCACGCACTCGTGCTTGCGAGCAAGAAATCGGAGCTGAAAAACGCCGTCGATTTGTCGCGCGAGGACGCGCGGTTAGAAAAATATCTGCGCGGCGAAACGCTTGAAACGGCAAACCCCAACGGTTGGTGCGGCGTATGCGTCGAGGGTTTTCCGCTCGGGCTTGGTAAAATGGTGGGCGGCACGTTGAAAAACCATTTGCCCAAAGGCATCAGAAAAAATTAAAGAACAAAGAAGAAATAATAAATCATAAACGTGGAGAATACATATAAAATATGTTCGATTTCCCTTTTTTTGTAAACAGTATCGCGCTCGGCGTAGGGCTTGCAATGGACGCGTTTTCCGTGTCGCTTGCCAACGGTCTGCACGAGCCGACAATGTCTAAACGTAAACAATGCGGCGTGGCGGCGACGTTCGGGGTTTTTCAAGGGTTAATGCCCTTGCTCGGTTGGGTGTGCGTGCGCACGATTGTACAATGCTTTCAAGCATTTGAAAAGTGCGTGCCCTTTATCGCGCTTGCCCTGCTCCTGTTTATCGGCGGGAAAATGCTCTACGAGGGGTTAAAAGGCGGCGACGAGGCAGAACCGCCCAAAGTCGGGCTCGCGGGAGTGCTCGTGCAGGGCGTGGCGACGTCGATTGACGCGCTGTCGGTGGGCTTTACCATCGCCGACTACACCTTGCCTATGGCGCTTGTGGCGGCAGGGATAATTGCGGCGGTAACGTTCGGTTTGTGCGCGGCGGGGATTGCAATCGGCAAGCGGTTCGGCACGGCGTTCTCGGATAAAGCCACTGTTTTTGGCGGCGTAATTTTAATCGTAATCGGACTTGAAATTTTTATCACGGGACTGTTGTAAACCAATACAATAAAAGCAGGGGCGTTTCCGCTTGGAAACGCCCCTGCGTGTTTTTTATTGCCGTTTTACGTGTATTATTTTTTCTTCGCCAAAGCAAAGCCGTTATATTCGCTCATGAAATCCTCTGCGGTCTTGGAGAACTGCAACGCCGCCATATCGTCCTTGAACGCGAACACTGCGCTCATATTCCCGAAATAACGGTCGATAACCTGCACGAACAGAATGAGCTTTTTATCCTCTGCCCAAGCAATTGACGCCGCGTCGTCGTACATAAACCCGTCCGTCGTGCGCATGCCCCCGCGTTCGTTGGAATAGCCGAGCTGGGGGAATTTCCCGAACACGTTGTGATTGACGCCGAACGGGATTTTTTTCTTGCCTTGCGCGTTGGTATAATAGAACGTGCCGCGCTTTGCGCTCGTGAAACGGAAAGAAAATTCCTTAATCCCCATCGGGTTTTCGCCGCAGACGTATTTCACGCCGTTGAGCTCGGCGCGGAACGGCGAATCCTCTTGCCCTTGCACAGCGCGAAGCTTTAAGTTTTTCGTAACCTTTTGATAGCGTTTTTGCGCCGCCTTGTTTTCGGGCAGAGGCGCGTCTTTCATTTCTTCTAAAATCAGGTCTTGGAACGCACAGCCGACCATTTCGCGGAGCGAATCGCTCGTTGTGCCTTGATTATCCGAAACGTAGGTGAATACAAGGTCTTTGTCGGGATAGCAATAGGTCATTTGATGTCCCATGCCCACGAACGCAAATCCGTTGTATTCCGTGCGCCAAATTTGATAGCCGTAGCCATGACGATAGATGCCGTATTTCGAGCTTTCGCGATTATCGACCTGTTTTGCGGTCGCCTCGCGAACGTAGTCTGCGCGCATAAGCTGTTCGCCCTCCCACGCGCCTTCGTTCACAAGGAGTTGAGCGAACGAGGCAATGTCGCGGAGGGTGCAGACCATTGCTGAATCCCCCCAAGAATCGCCGTTGCGCGTTTGCAAAACGGTTGCCGTTTGAAACGTGCCCATTTTATTGAAAAGACGCTCTTTCATATAATCGAGCAGTTTCTTGCCCGAAAGCTTTTCCACAAGCGAGCAAAGCACCTGCGAGCCTGCGCTGTCGTATTCCCAAAGCGTACCCGACGGGTGGATTCTGCTGCCTACGCGTGCCACAGCCGTCTTATCGTTGAGATACTCGTGCGTTCTGTCGGGGTCGTTGGAGGAAAACCAATACGCCGGATTGCCGATTGTGCGCATGGTCAGCATCTCGCGAATGGTTTTTTCTTCCAAAAACGCAGGCAACTCGCCGTCGAGCTTTTCAGGGAAATAATCGATAATCTTGTCGTTAATGTCAAGCTTGCCCTCTTCTTGCAAAAGCATGACGGCAATCCCGACAAAGCTTTTCGTCTGCGAATACATTCTGTGGCAGAAATCCTTGTGGAAAGGTTTCCAGTATTCTTCTGCAAAAATTTTGCCGCCGCGCATCATCAAGATACCGTGCGTTGCCGCGCCGCGCTTTTCCATCATCGAAATAAGCTTTGCGACGTTGTCGGAGGAAATGCCCGCTTGTTCGGGCGTAATCTTTTCAAACATAAATTTTTCACCTCGTGAATTTCGTTAGTTATATTATATATCCTGCCACAAGCAAAAGTCAAGTGAATGAACGCAAAAAAACCCACGTTTCCCCAAGAAAAATCAAGGAAAAACAAAACGCCCCGCCCCGAATTTTCGGGGCGGGGGGAAAGGGCTAATCAAGCGCCTTATTTCTTATTCTTTTTTTCCTTGACCGCTTTTGCGAGCGCACCTGCGCCTTGCTTTTTGCGGCGTTTTGCGAGCAGCTTTCTGACAATCAAGCTAATCACCGCAAACACGAGTACTGCTGCAATCGCAATCGAGCTGACGAGCAACCAAATATTCATGTCGCTCGCCGTGTCCGTCTCTTCCTCGTCCTCGCTTTCGTCCTCGTCCACGTCGGCGGTTACCGTCGTTTCCGCATACGAATAGTCCGCGTAGATTTCGTATTCGCCGCCGCTTGCATACGACAGGTACGCCACGCCCTCGCTATACGTCGAGGAATCATAGCTTTCGTAGGAATTGCCGACTTCGTTCTTGTCCGCCGTCTTGTCGTAGCGGAGGAATTTATCGCTGTCGTAGAAGGAGAATACGCTTTCGAAATACGAGCCGAGCTCACCGTTTGCGTCGATTTCCTCCACGCGTTGCTCGATAAGGGTTGCAAACTTCTCGTCCACCGTGTCGGGGCTATACGCGTCGAAAATTACATACGAGCCGACGGGGTTGGTTTTGCTTTCTCTGTCGCCGTTCCAAACCTCCAAACGGTAGTTCTTCGCTTGGTCGCCCGTGTGGATATAGAAGGTAACCGTCTGCCAAACGGGGGTAGCCACCGTGCCTTTGACTTCGACTTTGAGCGCCTTGCCCGTTTCCGCCGCATAGCGGGGTTGGAGCGTGGACAGTTCCGCGAAATTCTTCACCGCAACCGTCTTTGCGCTGTCTGCGTAGTAGGTGTTGTTGTCCTTATTATAATAGAACGCAATCCCGTCGTTGCCGTCGTTGAGCCACTTGTCGGTGTAGTCGTAGGACACGCCGCCCTCCGCAACGAGCAAATCGCCCGTGCCGTAGCCCGCGTACGCGGAGAGGTTGGCATAGTAATCGTTTGCATCCAAGCCCGTTGCGCCGCTCCAAGCGGTGTTGACTTTATAAAGTCCGTTGGGTTGGAGTTTGAACGCCACGTCCTTCGTTTTGTGGAAATCCTTGCCGTCGGGGTCGCCCGCGCAGACGTTGCCGTCCTTGTCGTACCAGAACGTAAGCTTGCGCTCTACCGAGAGGAAACTCTCGTGCGTTTCGTCGTCGGTGTCGACGAGGTATACGCTCGCCGTCGCGCCGTTCGATACTTTCACGCGCAGGGATACGGTTGCATAGGAGCTCGCCGAAATGCTCGTCGATTTACCGATAAAGCCATAGGGCTTGGTCTGCGTTTCCGCGTTTTCGATGACGAGCGGTTGCGTCGTGTCGTTGCCGAACACGCTCGCCCACGTTGCGCCCGTGCCGCCAAGACGTTCGAGGATTGCCGTGTAGTTGTCCGCGTGTTCTTTATTCAAAAGCCCCGCGTATTCGTTTTGGTTAATCGTTGTTCTCGTGCCGTCGCCGCCGCCGTTGACGTAGTCGCTGTCGCTATACACGCCCTTGTAATTTTTCGCGTTTGCATAGCCCGTTTCAATGGCGTGAGAGGGTACTGCCGCCGCCGAGTCGAAACCGTTGTCGCCGTTTGCCTGCTCTTCCGAGCCCGTCAGCGAAACGACTTTTGCATACGTGCCGCTTGCCGCCGCCTCAAAGGCTTTCTCGTCCTCAAATTCGTAGTAGTCGAACTTGGAGAACGCCGCAAAGCCCGTGCCGTAGGAAGATTTCGTCGTGTCGATAACCGTCGTCGGTCCGAACGTAAATTCAAGCGAGAAGGTTTTTGCCGTTTCCGTTTCGTTGGATACGAAGAAATAGCAACGCACCCAACCGTCGTAGACGTCCTTTTCCTCGCCGATGTCCGTTGTTGCGACCGTCGTCGTGTCGATAGCGGGGATAGAAGTCTTGTTCGTGCCGTCTACAAGCACCGCGCCTGCGCCCGTGAAACCGTTCATTGCCGACGTTTTCACGAAGAAAGAAATCGCCGCGTATTCGTCGGGAGCAAGCGTCATTTCGGTCGCCGAAGATTTCGCCGTGTACGCCGCACCGTGTACGGACACAAGCGTCAAAACGGCTTCGTTTTCGCCGATAAACGCGCTGTCTTTGAAATAGTTGTTGTAAACGGACGTCAAGTATTCGTTGTTCTCGTTTGCCATAGCGGCTTTGTTTGCGAACACCTTTTTCACGTCGCCCGTCGTCGAAACGCCCAAGTTGGGATACGTCAAAACGCCGCTCGCAGGCTCTGCCGCCGCCGTGTATTTTTTGCCGTTTCTCGTTTCCGTCGTTTGTTCTACTGTCCACGTTTCGCCGAGCACGTAGTTGCCGCCTGCCGTCGTCCAAGCGCCTGCCGTCGCCGCGCCCGTGAAGTCGATTGCGTAAGCGTCGAACGTTTCGTCTGCCGCGTTCACGATTTTATCCGATTTCTCGTCGCTGTTCTTGACCGTTTTCGCGCCCGTCGGGATTTGCGCCTCTTGCGCATTGCTCGACAAAAGCTCGCATTCAATATCGTCGAAGAACGCATAACCGTTCACGTATTCGCTTCTGTCCGTACCGCCGCTTTGTCCCAAGCCGAGCACAACCGTGAACGTCGAGTCGGTAAAGGTCGAGCCTTTGAGGAAGAACGTATATTTTTCCCAGCCGTTGTTGGCGGTAACGTCTTGCGTGTTAATGTTTTTCACGACCAACGGGTCGAGCGAGGACGAGCCGAGCGAGTTGGTAATGCTGATATACGCGCCCTTATCGACGGCGGGTTGCACGTCGCCGCCCGTCGTGGTAGACGTCAAATCGCTCGTTTTTACCCAAACGGAGAATTTCGCCGTCATGCCCGCAGCCACCGTTACGCTCGTAGACGACGTATATTTTTGCGCCGTACCGAAATCGTCGTAGGTGCTGTTGGAGTATTCGTTGTGAATCATCAAGACGTTCGCCTCGAAAGACTTGTCCGCCGCCTTTTCGTCCGTCCAGTCGTGCGTTTTGGGATTTGCACAATCGGGCACGTCGTCAATATCGATATTGAACGATTCGTAGAAGTCCAAATCGTCGACGTCTTTCTCGTCGTCGTCATTCGTGTCCTCCCAAGCCTCGTAGTAGGCGAGCTTGTCTTTGAGGGACATATTTTTCCATTCGTTAGCCGCCTTGTCCTCCGTCCACTTGGAGAAATCCTCGTTTTCGAAGTTGGCTTTGGTAATGTCCGTCCATTTCGTCGTGTCGACGACGCCGCTTGCGGCTTTGGAGGAAAGCGCGCTACCGCTCGTTGCCGAGTTGACGGAGCGCGTCCAGCTGTTTACCGACGTGATAATGGGGGTCGATTCCTTGTAATCGTCCATTTCAAAGCCCGCGTTTTTAATCGTGCCTTTATCGACTTTCGTGCTCGTCGAGGACGAGGAACTGCTCGAAGAGGAGGAAGAATCGTTTCCGCCACACGACGCGAATGCCGCGCCTGCCGAACAGACCGTTATCGCCGATAAAAGGAGTGCAAGAAACTTATTCTTGCGTTCGTTGTTGCGTTTCATAAGAACCACCTGCGTTTTGTATTTTTATAGTTTTTTCCGTTTTACGGTTTATGCGTACGTTTCCGAGCGCAAAATCGGCGTAGAAAAATTCCACGCTATACTATTTTAATACAAAATCGATTTCTTGGCAAGCGTTTATGCCGTGTAAAGAGGGAAAAAGTTTGATAATTTGCAAAAAATTACGCAAAATAGCCGTAAAAGAACGTTCCAAAAGGAACGGAAGAGGAAATATATGGAACAAAACGGAATACTGACGGGAAAACGGCTACTTTGCGGCGGGCTTGTCGGCGCGGCGAACAGTCTGTTCGGGGGCGGCGGGGGTATGATTGCCGTACCCTTGCTCAAAAGCACGGGTTTGAGCGATAAACGCGCGCACGCTACTGCCATTTTGGTAATTTTGCCCGTGTCTTTGTTTTCCTTTATCGTCTATGCCCTGCGTGGGTATTTCGAGGCGAGCGTACTTGTATCGACGGCGCTGGGGGTTACGCTCGGCGGCACGCTCGGCGCAAAACTTTTGGGCAAATTGCCCACAAAAACGGTCGATTTGATTTTTGCGGCTTTGCAACTACTTGCGGGCGGGTTTTTGTTTTTCCAATGAAAAACGATATACTCGCTTTGCTCGTGCGATATAACTTTCGTTGCGATATACTCGCTTTGCTCGTGCGATATGTCGCCACCCGCGACGTAGTGGAAATATTACCAAATCGCGCCGCTTGCGGCGCATATCGCGCTTTGAAAAAGCATATCGCGTTTACATATCGCAACGGCTTTGCCGTTATCTCGCGCCCCACAGGGGCATAAAGGAGGGCTTTCTATGAGTTTTTATCTCTATCTTTTGCTTGGATTTTTAGGGGGTGTGCCTGCGGGTATGGGTATGGGCGGCGGTACGGTTACCATACCTCTTTTAACGCTTGTAGGCGGTGTGGAACAGAAGATTGCGCAATGCGCGAATCTGTTCGCGTTTTTGCCTATGAGCGTGGGCGCGCTCAAAACCCACGCCGACAACGGCTTGCTTTCGTGCAAGGGGATTTTTTGGATAATTTTACCCGCGCTCGGCTTGTCGGTGGCGGGCGCGCTCCTTGCCTCGTCCCTATCCTCGAACGCGTTGAAAAAGGCGTTCGGCGCGTTTTTAATCGGGTTGTCGTTCGTCGGGTTTTACCGCGTTAAAAACGCAGAGGGATAGAAAAACGCCGAATTTTTATGAAAAAATGCACAAAAAAAGAGCACAAAAATATCGAAAATGAGAAAAATTACAAAAAAACCGAAAAATTTTCCAAAAGGGTATTTACAAAAACGTTTTTATGTGGTAAACTATGGGAAAAATAATTTTTCGGTATAGCGGAGTTTTTTCGGTTAGCACGGAATAAGGAAAGGTAGATTGTGGAAAAAATCGGTATTATTGATTTAGGCTCGAACACGGCGCGACTTGTGATTGCGGACTTGTTCACGGAAGGAAGATACATGGTCATAGACGAACTCAAAGAAACCGTTCGTTTAGGACAGGATATGGACCGCGACGGGTTTTTGAAACCCCAACGTATTGCAGAAACGATTAAGGTGCTCAAAACGTTTAAGCGGCTTTGCGACGCACGCGGCGTGGAACGTATTATCGCGGTGGGCACGGCGGCGGTGAGAAAGGCGAAAAACCAACGCTCGTTTTTGGACGAAATCCAAGTTTCCTGCAACATCACGGTGCGCGTGCTGTCGGAGGAGGAAGAGGCGTTGCTCGTCTATCGCGGCGTCATTAACTCTATGGACATTCCCAAAGGCATCATTTTAGAAATCGGCGGCGGAAGCACGAAGATTATCTATTATAACCGCAGAAATTTATTGCACTACGCCTCGTTGCCGTTCGGCGCGGTAACCCTCACGGACTTGTTCAACAGCGACCCCACCCCCCAAGAGGCGGCGGCACACGTGGAGGAGTTCTTCACCGAACAGCTGAAAAAAGTCGAATGGCTCAAAGAAGTCGACCCCGAAATCCAAATGATTGGCGTGGGCGGCTCGTTCCGTAATCTGTTCAAAATCAATAAGCTCGTGCGCAAATACCCCCTCGACACGCCGCATAACTATAAATTGCCCGTCGAGGACTTTATCGGTATCTACGATATGCTCCGCGCTTTGGACGTGGACAAGCGCAAGAAAATTAAAGGCCTTTCCCCCCACCGCGCGGATATTATGCCTGCGGCGGCGGCAATTATCAAAGCGTTTGTGTCGTATATGAACGTCAAAATGTTCACAATCGGCGGCAACGGCTTGCGCGAGGGCTTGCTCGTCAATCAGGCGTTGCCGATTACGCAAGAAAAGCCCATTTCCGACGTATTGTCGTTTAGCTTGGATACGATTGCCAAGTATTCGGGTTGCGACCCCAAACACGTCGAGCACGTCATTCAGCTGTCTATTCAACTGTTCAAACAGCTCCGCGTGTTGCATAAATTCTCCCGTCAATATTTGAAAATACTTAAAATTGCGGCGTTCTTGCACGACGTCGGGCAGACGGTGCGGTTCTATAACCACGCTAAGCACAGCTGGTATATGGGCTTGAACTCGGCAATCTACGGCGCAACGCACCGCGAAATCGTGCTCGCGTCCTTTGTCGCGGGTTGCCATAACGGCGAGAACCTGCCGATGGTTGAATGGCAGAAATATAAAGACATCGTCAACGAAGAGGACTACGACGCCGTGAAGAAATTAGGCGTACTTTTGCGGCTTGCGGAGAGCTTGGACAGAACGCATTGCGGTATGGTAACGGGCTTGAATTGCGACGTACTTGGCGACGCGGTAATTATGAAAACGGAAGTAATTGGCGACGCGGCGCTTGAACTTCGCGACGCGGCGGCGGCGAACCCCGAATTCAAAAAGGCGTTCAGAAAGAATCTGGAAATTTTGTAAAAGAGGACAAAAGCCGCTCGTATCGACGCGGCTTTTTGCGTGATTATGGAATGGATACTTGCAAGCGCGTCGCCGAGAAGAAAACAATTTCTCGCCGAACTCGTGCCACAATTTGAAATTATTCCCGCGCGCGGCGAAGAGAACGGCGGCGCGCTTTCGGGCGCGGCGCTCGTGCAAACGCTTGCAACGCAAAAGGCGCAAGAGGTTGCCGCACTCCCGATAGCACGGGGCAAAGCGGTGCTCGGCGCGGATACCGTCGTGTGCTTAGCAGGCGAAGTGCTCGGCAAACCCAAAGACGAAGAGGACGCGGCGCGTATGCTTGCCGCGCTTTCGGGAAAAACACACGAGGTGTATACAGGCGTATGTATTTCCTATCCAGACAAAGACGGCACGCGCAAAACACTCGTTGCCGCCGATTGCACCAAAGTCCTGTTCGAAACGCTTTCAGAGGAACAAATCAAGGCGTATATCGCGACGGGCTCGCCGATGGACAAGGCGGGGGCGTATGGCATACAGGACGGCGGTTTGGTGAAAGAAATCACGGGCAGTTTTTCCAACGTGGTGGGTTTGCCGATAGAGCTTTGCAAAACGCTGATTGCACGCGTAGAGGGTGGGCAGGTATTAGACGAAACGGAAAATAAGGAGAAAAAAGATGTGGAAACTTGCGATTGATTTAGGCTCGTCGGTAACGAAAATTTACCGCGCGGACACGAGCAGTGGCATTGTGCTTGCCGAGCCGTCGTGCGTGGCGGTAGCGGGCGAGGAACAGGAAGTCAAGGCAATCGGGAAAGAGGCGAAAAGCTTAATTGGGAAAACGGCGGAATATACGAGTATTATCTATCCCGTCTACGAGGGCGAAATCGTCGATATGCGGCTTGCAGCGGCAATGCTCCGCGCCTTTTTAACGCGCGTCGGCGTCAAAGCCTCCGCGCTCTCCCGCGCGCAAATCCTCTTATCCGTGCCCTGCGGCGCGAGCGAGGCGGTGTTGTCCGATTACGTACTCCTTGCCGAAGAATGCGGCTTGAAAAAAGTGTATTTCGTGGAACAGCCCTATTTAGCGGCGGTGGGCGCGGGCGCGATTTTGACCGATTCCGACCCCGTGTTCTGTATCGATATAGGCGGCGGTGTAACCAACGTCGCGGTGGTGTCGGCGGACGGAATTATCGCGGGGCTGTCTATGAATATCGGCGGCAATAATATGGATTCCAACGTTTTACAGCGCGTGGCGAAAGTCAACAAGCTCCGTATCGGCGCGTTGACGGCGGAACGCATTAAAAACGAAATCGGCTCGTTTTCGCCGAGCGCGCGCGGCTCGATTGTCGCGGAGGGTAGCTCGCTCGAAACCTTGCGCCCTGCCGCCTCGTCCGTGCAGGCGACGGAAATTGCCGATTGTTTGCGCGTATACGTGGATAAAATTTTGGAATACGCAGGCAGTGTGCTGAAAAAATTACCCGCAGAGGTCGCGGCGACGGTCAATCGAAACGGCGTGTTCTTATCGGGTGGCGTAATGAAAATACCCTATTTGCCGCAATATATCGGCGCAAAGCTTGAAATGCGCTATCACGTGTGCGAAGAGCCGCAGTTTGCGACGGTGCTCGGCGGCGGCGCGGTCGTGCGCGACAAAGAACTGCTCGCACAGTTCGGCAAAGAAATCGACGACTAAACGGCAACCGCCGTTAAAAACAAAGCGGAAAAATTTTCCGCTTTTTTCTTTTTCAAAAAATTTCAAAAATTTTTTAATTTTTTTATGAAAAACGCTTGACAAATGTAAAATTTGTGCTATAATAGAAGTACAAAGAGAAACGAAAACACAAAAAATGTTAGAAACTCTCAAAAAAGAACGGAGAAACGCCAATGTACAATTAGGGCAAAGCCGCAAGGGTGCGGCAAAGTGCCGCAGGGACGCGGCGAAAAAAATTACGAGGCAAGGAGGTAGCCTGGCGAGCGTTGAGCCGCCACAAGCCTGAAAAGCGTCTTCTTTGCTCTTTCCGTCGCGCTCGCGCTTGAAATATATTCAATATGTCTGCGCGCAATCGCAACAAAAAACCGCTAAAAAATGCGTCTTTTCAGGTGCGAAGCAGTTTTAACAGGCAAAAAAGCGATTCAGACGAGGAAATTGAACGCAATCATACACGCGTATGATAAGTGAAATTGACGAAGTATCAACGGTTTTTTTCCGTTAAAACCTTGTCGGGTTCAACTCTCGTCAGGCTAGAAAAGCGATGATTCCTTACCAAGAGGTCTGTCCGTAGCACTTCCGAAAAACGGGGCGAAGGGAAATCCGACGGGGTTT
>JAFTKT010000109.1 GCA_017453145.1 Clostridia bacterium | reverse complement strand
GATTGCGATTGCCAAAGAACTCGGTATTCTCACGGACGGCGTTCGTGCAATCACGGGTTCACAGCTCAATGAAATGGACGACGAAACGTTTAAAAAAGAGTTTGCGAGTATCGGCGTTTACGCTCGCGTACAACCCGAACACAAAACCCGTATCGTCAACGCATGGAAAAAGGCGGGCTACGTTACGGCAATGACGGGCGACGGCGTGAACGATGCGCCCTCGATTAAGTCTGCGGACATAGGCGTCGGCATGGGCATTACGGGCACGGACGTTACGAAAAACGTAGCGGATATGGTGCTTGCAGACGATAACTTTGCGACGATTGTCGGCGCGGTAGAGGAAGGTCGCCGCATCTACGACAATATCAGAAAAGCCATTCAATTCCTGCTTGCGTCGAATATGAGCGAGGTGCTTGCAATCTTTATCGCAACGTTGATGGGATTTAGTATTTTGCAACCCGTACACCTTTTATGGATTAACCTCGTAACCGACTGTTTCCCGGCGCTTGCGCTCGGCACGGAAAAGGCGGAGGCGGATATAATGCGGCGTAAACCGCGCTCGGCAAAGGCAGGCGTGTTTGCCGACGGTATGGGCGTGGACGTATTCTATCAAGGCATAATCGTTGCTCTGCTGGTGCTTGTTTCCTATTTCTTAGGGCATTTTATCAACGAGGGCGTTTGGACGTTTGAAAATAGCTCGCACGGCACGACAATGGCGTTTTTGACAATGTCAATGGCAGAGATTTTCCATAGCTTTAACATGCGTTCGCAAAGGAAGAGTTTGTTTGGAATGAAAAATCAGAACAAATGGCTGTGGTGGGCGGCAATCGGTTCGTTTGCGGCAACGGCGCTTGTGTGCGAAATAGACTTCCTTGCGGCGGCGTTTGGGTTTGCGCCCGTTGGACTCGTGGAGTTCGCGGTAGCAATCGGGCTTGGCGCGTGCATTATCCCCATTGTGGAAATCGTTAAATTTATTCAACGAAAAACCGCGAAAAATAAATAAAAACGAATTATCGAAAAAAGGACGTTTTTTAGCCGAGTCCCTACAAGGGATTCGGCAACTAAATAAATCCTAAAACGGATTTGTGGTATTCGTCTAACGACGAGTGATATTGCCTATCGGCAGTGATATTTGCCTACGGCAAGTTGTGGATTTATTTAATATAACTTCTTCGAGAGAAATATAAGAACCTGCTGAAGCAGAACCTTGAATTTTTCTCTCGAAAAATATAACGCAAGATTTGTCTTGCATAGCACTTTTAGCCACAAGGCTAAAAATAAAACTAAATTATCTTAATCTTTTGTGGATAAGAAAAGCCCACCATATTCCGCCTTAAAGCGAAGTATAGTGGGCTACATTTTTGTTATATACTAAAAATCCCTTATAGGGAACGTCCTACCAAACGTCCTTTTTTGTTTGGAAAAAGCCCCAAAAGCCGAAAAAGGTGCAACCGTGTACGCGTTGAAAAGAAAAAAAATTAAATTTTTTACGATTTTATCGGATATTTTTTCTTAAAATCCTTGACCGATTGCGTAAGATATGGTATAATAGTAGATGATAAAAGAGAAACAAAGGCGTTTCTCGGGCTGAAAAGGCAAGCAGAATCTAAATTAGAGGTGTATTATGGCGGACAAGAAACAACTTGAAGCATCTAAAATCGACGCGCTGTATAGCTGGATTTCCTACGATTTGCAGAAGATGAAAGGGGAACTGTTAAAGGAAATGAAATATTCCTCCGTACAGTTCGGTTCGCTTTATCAAGCGATTCAAGCGGATAAAGACAAATCTTCGCAAGCGATTTCGCAAGAAATTCGTTATAGCTACAAGCAAAATCAAACGATTTACGACGGCTTGGCGACTATGCTCACCAAAGAGGTAGGCGAAAGACTTAACGCAATGGACGAGTCTACCGCTCAAATCAACGAAAAGCAAGCCGCAATCCAAGCAGCGATAGACGGAGCTGTCAATAGCGTCGTTGAAAAGCTTGAAACGGTCGAAAACGGCGTGGCGGCTTTGGAAAACGTAGACACCGAAAAACTTGCGGAGCTTGTCAAGGAAAAGGTCGCGGAGATTTTACCGCAAATCGAAGAAGTGGTGAGCGAGGCAAAATACAGCTATATGCAACAGCAAGCCATCTACGACGGTTTGACCGCGCTCATTTCCGGCGAGGTTGCAAGCAAGCTCAACGATATGGAGGCAAAACTTGCCGTTTTGGAACAGCTTGATAGCGCGATTGCAGAGGTAAACGCAAGAGTTGCAGAAGGTATCGCGTTGTTTGAGGACGCAGACTATAAAACGGTTATTGAATCGGTTGCGGAAAAGACGGAAGAAAGCGTCGCCGAGCACAGCCGTCAAGTCTTGGAGGCGGTGGCGGCGTTGCCTGTTGCAGAAAACGTTGATTATAACCGTATCGTAGACGAGGTAGGCGATAAAGTGCTTGAACTTCTCGGCGAAGTCGGTTTAGGCGAAAGCGCGCCCGTCGTTGTCGAATCACCCGCAGAGCCCGTTGAGGTGAAAGTCGATTACGACAGAATCATCTACGGCGCGGCGGAAAAGGTCGTAGAGTCCTTGCCGTATCCTGAAAAAATCAACTATCGCCGCATTGACGAAAGCTTTGAAAAGGCGGCAGAGAAAGTAAACGTATCGATTAACGAAGAGGCGATTTCCTCCGCAATCAACGCAGCGGTGGAACAGGCTATGCAAAAGGTCCTTTCGTCGCTTGACGTGGACGCGATTGCAGACGCGGTTGCGGCAAAGCTTTCCGTTCCCGTTCCGCAAGCACCTGAAATCGATTACGACAAGCTCGCAACGCTCGTTGCAGAAAAAGTTGGACAGAATGAGAACGTAGACTATGCGCGCATTGAGGCGATTGTCGAAGAGAAAATAGCAAGCCAGCCTTGCGAAGACGCTACATACGAGCTCGTTGTTGACGAGGAAGGCGTTCAAGCGATTGCAAAGAGTGTTTCCGAAGAACTTTGTCAACGTTGCAAAACCTGCGAAGAAACTCCCGCACAAGCTCTCGTGGAAGAAGTCGCAGAAGAACCTGTTGAAGAGCCCGTAGCGGAAGAACCCGTTGAAGAAACGCCGACGGAAACGGTAGAAGAAGTCGTGGAAGAGGTCGTTGAAGAAACGGTTGAAGAGCCCGTAGTGGAAACGCCCGTTGAAGAAACGCCCGTGAGCGAAGAGCTTGCGGCGGCGAGCGAAGAAATGCCTGTTTTGGACGAAAATCAGCTTGTAGATGCGGAAACGGGGCTTGTGGTGCGCTTGAAGAGAAGTTTCACGGCGAAAATGAAACAGAGCGACGAGAAAGTCAAGGAATATTACAGCGACATCAAGAACGAATTGACGTCCTATAAGAAAATCAATTCGAACATCAGCTGGCACGGCGACAGATTTAATTTCGGCCGCGACACGGTTGCAAAAGTAAATATCTGCGGCAAGACGCTTTGTTTCTATCTCGCGCTTGACCCCGAAGACCCTGAATATAAGTCGACGGTATACCATCAAAAGAACGTAGGCAACCAAAAAGCTTATGAAAATACGCCGTTTATGGTCAAAGTCAAGAGCGACGCGGCGGCAAAGAAAGCGCTCCGTTTGGTCGGTTATCTTGCCGATAAACTCGGAACTGTCAAGGAAAACAACTTTGAGGCGGTGAACTACGTAGAAGAATTTGCGTATGAAACCACGAAACAGCTGTTTGACGCGGGTTATATCAAAGCGACGAAAGAGAAGAAAGTTGAGCTTGACTTTTAAGGCTTGACAGGCAAAGGCACAAAAGAAAAATATTAGAATAATGAAAGAGAGCTGATAATTTCATAATTTTCGGCTCTCTATTTTATGAGCGGACAAGCGTCCGACAAGGAGAACACAAAAAAGGTGAGAGAAAAGGAACAAAACGGCAATCCCCGCAACGTGCAAAAAACGTCCGTTGCGGGAAAAAGACAATCCACTCGCGCAAAGAAAAACCCAACGGGTACGGCGTTTAATTTAGGCGACGAAACGTTTTTCGCGCCCGTTACAATAAAGCGCACGAAGAAATCCGCGAGCGCAAACGTTTGGGACGAGCCTGTGAAAAATTTACGCAATCCCAAAGAACAGGCGAGTGAAAAACCAAGACAAACGAAAGAAAAAAAGACGAAACCCGTTAAAATCGTATTTTTAGGCGGCGTTGGCGAGATTGGTAAAAATATGACGGCACTCGAATACGGCAACGATATAATCGTTATCGACGCAGGTCTGACCTTCCCCAACGGCGAGGATATGCCGGGTATCGATTCCGTCGTACCTGACGTAACCTATTTAGCGCAAAATAAAAACAAAATCAAAGGCGTGTTGCTCACGCACGGACACGAGGACCATATCGGCGGTGTGCCGTATTTAATGAAAGAGCTCAATCCTGACACACCCATTTACGGTACAAAGCTTACGTTGATGCTCACGGATAATAAATTGCAAGAGCACCGCATACAAAACGCCGTACAAAAGGTAGTCGAGGCGGGCGACAGAGTGAAGCTTGGCGCGTTCGAGGTAGAATTTATCAACGTAAACCATTCCATATCAGGCGCGTGCGCGCTTGCCATTCGCACCCCCGTCGGCTTAATTTATCACAGCGGCGATTTCAAAATCGACCTCACGCCCGTTGCAGGCGCGCCGATTGATTTGAAACGTATTGCCGAGCTCGGGAATGAGGGCGTTTTGCTGTATATGGGCGAATCGACGAATATCGAACGCGCGGGATATACAATGAGTGAAACGGTCGTCGGCACGACGCTCGACCACTTGTTTTCGGAGAACACGACTCGACGCTTGATTATCGCAACGTTTGCCTCTAACGTACACCGTTTGCAGCAAATCATTGACTTGGCAGTCAAATACCGTCGCAAAGTCGCGCTTTCAGGGCGTAGTATGTTCAAGGTGGTAGACGCGGCGGTTAAAATCGGCGAATTGAAAATTCCCGAAGGAATTTTGATTGATATTGAGCGCACGAAAAACCTGTTTGACGGCGAGCTTTTGATTATCTCCACAGGCTCGCAAGGCGAGCCCATGAGCGCGCTCACGAGAATGGCGTCGGGGGATTTTAACAAAGTAACGGTCGGGGTAAACGATACGATTATCATTTCCGCAAACCCCATTCCCGGCAACGAAAAAATGATTTATCGGGTGATTAACAACCTGTACAAACTCGGTGCGCACGTGGTATACGAAAGCTTGGAAAAAATCCACGTTTCAGGGCACGCCTGCCAAGAGGAGCATAAGATTTTATATTCGCTTTTGCGCCCGAAATTTTTCATTCCCGTGCACGGCGAATACCGTCATTTGAAACGCCACGCCGAACTCGTGCAGTCGCTCGGTCTTGCGGAACGCAACGTTTTGATTACGGAAATCGGGAATTGCGTCGAGCTTAATCCGCACGAGATGAAAATCGTGGAAAACGTTCCTGCGGGCACGCTGTTGATTGACGGCGAGGGCGCGGAGGACTACGGCACGAGCGAGGTTATGAAAGACCGTTTGAAGATGTCTGCCGACGGTATCTTCTCGGTGGCGTTGGCGGTTACGGGTAATTTCGTTATCAACGACCCCGTTATCGAAACGCACGGATTTATCTTCACGGAAACGACAGGCTCGCAAGCGGAGATGAAAACGCTTGTGCAACGCTCGGTGGAAAATTACGATTACCAAAGCGGCAATAAAGACGAGCTTGCCGCATTTATCCGCAGAAACTTGAAGAACTATTTTTATAAGAGAATTAAACAAGCCCCGTTGATTATCGTGTCGATTTTAGACGTATAAACAGGGGCAAGGTATACGAATGAAATACACCGCGTCGCTCGTAAAACTGAATATCGATTCACGACTTGCCGCGCGCAGAGCCGAAGCGCTCGCGCGCGGAATTCCCGTTGCGGACGACGAAACTTTGAATTTTCTGCTCGTGGTTTTGGAAACTTGCCGCCCCGAACGTATCCTTGAAATCGGCACGGCGGTGGGACTGTCGGGGATTGCCATGCTGCAAACTCTGCCCCAAGCCAAGCTCACGACGATTGAATTGGAAGAGGAACGCTACGAGGCGGCGAAAGAGAACTTTGCCGAGTTCGGTGTGGCAGAGCGCGTGAACGCGCATTTAGGCGACGCGGGCGAGATTTTGTCTATGATGAACGGGCAATTCGATTTCGTGTTTTTGGACGGTCCGAAAGCGCAATACGAAAAGTATCTGTTCGATTTGAAACGCCTGATGAAAAAAGGCGCGGTGCTATTTTCCGACGACGTGCTCCTCTATGGCTGGGTAAACGGCGCAGAGCCCACGCCGCAAAAACGCCGTTCGATTGTGGAAAAAATACGCGGTTATCTCCAAACGCTCACGTGCGATTCTGATTTCCGCACGTCCGTGCTCGATATAGGGGACGGGGTTGCGCTGTCGGTATATCAAGGAGGAAACGCGGAATGAACGTAGAATTGTTAGCCCCTGCGGGGAATTTTGAAAAACTCAAAACGGCGCTCTATTTCGGAGCAGACGCAGTCTATCTCGGTGGAAAACAGTTTTCCCTGCGTACGTTCGCGGATAATTTCACCAACGAACAGCTCAAAGAGGCAATCCGTTTTGCGCACGCACAGAATAAAAAGGTCTACGTCGCGGCGAATATCTACGCCCGAAACGCGGATTTTGCCATGCTGAAAGATTATTTCCGCGCGCTCGAAGAAATGGGTGCAGACGGGGTGATTGTCAGCGATTCGGGGGTGGCGTACGTTGCGAAAAAAGTTGCGCCAAAACTTTGTATTCATCTTTCCACACAAGCGAATACGACGAATAAATACGCCGTAAAGTTCTGGTCGGAACAGGGCGTGTCGCGCGTTATTCTCGCGCGGGAATTAAGCCTGAACGAAATTGCGGAAATCCACGACTTTACGCCCGAAACGGAGCTGGAAGCGTTCGTGCACGGCGCAATGTGTATCTCGTATAGCGGTAGATGTCTATTGTCTGATTATTTAGACGGCAGGTCGTCTAATCGCGGCGCGTGCGTGCAGGCATGCCGCTGGCGCTACGAGTTGCGCGCGCTCAACGCGACGAACGGGAAATCGGAGTGGCTACCCATTGAACAGGACGGAAAAGGGACGTATATTTTCAATAGCAAAGATTTGAATATGTTGCCGTATTTACAGGAAATGGAGCGGGCAGGTATTCGTTCATTTAAGATTGAGGGCAGAATGAAGAGCGGGTATTATCTCGCAACCGTCATCAACGCCTATCGCCGCGCGCTTGACGGCGGCGATAAAACGGTCTCGGAAAAAGAACTGCTTGCCGTTGCGCACCGCGAATATACACAGGCGTATGCAAAGGGGCAAAACGCGGAAACGGTCAACTACGCGGATAGTCAGTCAAAGGGCGATTATACGTATATCGCCGATGCGCTCGGCGCTTCGAACGGTTTTGCAGAAGTGCAAATGCGCAACCGTTTTCAGGTCGGCGACGAGCTTGAAATTCTTTCGCCGAGCGAGCAGTTCGGGAAAACGTTCAAAATCGAGCAGGCGTTTGATTCCAAAGGCGAAAGGGTGCAGGATTGCAAGCTTGTGCAGGAGACGTATAAAATTAACTGTCCGTATGCGTTGCAGGCAGGGGACTATTTGCGCCGAAAAAACAACAAGGGGTAAGGAAAGCAAATGAAGAAGAAAAAAATCTTATTGATAGCAACGGGCGGCACGATTGCCTCGCATGCAGGGGCAGAGGGATTAACGCCCCAAATCAAAGCCGACGCTCTGCTCAAATGCGTGCCCGAAATTTTAGAGTTTTGTCAGGTGGAGGCGGTCCAGCCTTATAATATCGACAGTACGAACGTAACGCCTGCGCATGGGATACTTTTGGCGCAGACCATTCAATCCCGCTACGACGAGTTCGACGGCTTCGTGATTTGTCATGGCACGGACACCATGTCGTATACGGCGGCAATGCTCTCGTATATGGTACAGGGCTCGCCCAAGCCGATTGTACTCACGGGCTCGCAACAGCCGATTGACAAGGAGGATACGGACGGACGCGTGAATCTGCGCGATAGCTTTTTATATGCGGCGCACGAGAATGCGACGGGCGTGGTAATCGTCTTTCAAGGCAAAGTCATTGCAGGCACGCGCGCAAAAAAAGTACGCACGAAAAGCTTTAACGCATTCACGAGCGTGGATTTTCCGAACTTGGGGGTCATTCGCGACGGCAAGGTAATTGATTACATCACGCCGCCGAAATCCTCAAAACCGCAGTTCTTTTTAGAGCTTAACGACAAGGTGGGCTTGCTCACGCTCACACCCGGTCAACGCGGCGACGTGCTCGATTGCTATTTCCGTTTATACGACGCGGTCGTGCTTTCAGGCTACGGCACGGGCGGTATTCCCGAAGGGGACTATTACGGGTTCTACGACGTGATTGAGCGTTGGCAAAAGAAAGGCAAAACGCTCGTCGTAACCACGCAGGTACAGCAAGAGGGTAGCGATATGAACGTCTATCGCGTCGGTAGAGGCTTGAAAAACCGCTTTGAGCTTTTAGAGAGCTATTCAATGACGTATGAAAGCATTATCACGAAACTCATGTGGATATTAGCGCAGACGGACGATAGCGAAAAAATCAAGGAAATGTTTTATAAAACGGTAAATTACGATTTAATCGGAGGATAAAAAAATGAGAAAATCACAACTGCAAAAATACGCGAAACTGCTGGCAAAAGTAGGTTTGAACGTCAAGAAAGGACAAACGGTGTTTATCGGCGCAGGTTTAGAACAGCCCGAATTCGTGGCAATGGTCGTGGAAGAGTGCTACAAAGCAGGCGCAAGCGAGGTCTACGTGGAATGGAGCTATCAACCCGTTGAAAAATTAAACGCTTTGTACCGTTCTTTGGAATCGTTGTCCGAGCTTAAAGCTTGGGTCAAAGCGAAATGGGAATTTAAGGCGAAAAACTATTCCTGTCGCCTGTTTATCGAATCGGACGACCCCGACGGAATGAACGGCGTCAATCAGGAAAAAATGAGCGCGGCGCGCCGTGCGTTGTTCCCGCAAATCAAGCCGTTCCGTCTTGCGCTTGAAAACAAGCATCAATGGTGTATTGCCGCCGTACCCGGCAAGGCTTGGGCAAAAAAAGTATTCCCCGAGCTTTCCGAGAAAAAAGCGGTGGAGGAAATGTGGAAGGTTATCTTGAAAACCTCTCGCGCAGACGGCAAAAGCCCCGTTCGCGCATGGAAAGAACACAACGCCGAGCTCGATGCGCGTTGCGGGTATTTGAACGGTTTGGGACTTCAATATTTAGAGTATAAGAGCGCGAACGGCACAAACCTTACCGTCGAGCTCAACGCGGACGGCATATTCTGCGGCGGCAAGGAAAAGACCTTAAAAGGCAGAGTTTTTAATCCGAATATACCGACGGAAGAAGTATTCACGACCCCCAAAGCAGGCGCGGCGGAGGGTATTGTGTATTCGACGAAACCCCTTTCGTATATGGGCGAGCTGATTGAGAACTTCTCGCTCCGTTTCGAAGGTGGCAAGGTCGTCGAGGTCAAAGCCGAAAAGGGCGAAGAGTTACTCAAACAAATGGTGTCTATGGACGAGGGCGCAGGCAAGCTCGGCGAATGCGCACTCATACCCTTTGAATCGCCTATCAATCAATCGGGCGTTCTGTTCTATAACACCCTGTTTGACGAGAATGCAAGCTGCCATTTCGCGCTTGGGCACGGGTTCAACGAATGCTTGAAAGGTTATGAAAAGTATACGGACGAAGAATGTAAAAAACGCGGCGTCAACGACAGTATGATTCACGTCGACTTTATGATTGGTTCTCGGGACATGGAAATCGTCGGAATAACGAAAACGGGTGAACGCGTACAAATCTTCAAAAACGGTACTTGGGCGTTTTAACGGTTGAAAAATCGGGTAAATATAAACCAAACGAGGTGTAACGAATGACGAAAATAGATATTTTTTCAGGTTTTTTAGGCGCGGGCAAAACCACGCTCATTAAAAAGCTTATCAAAGAGGCGTATGTAGGCGAAAAGGTCGTGCTCATAGAAAACGAGTTTGGCGAAATCGGCATTGACGGCGGCTTTTTACAGGAGGCAGGTATCAATATCACCGAAATGAATTCGGGCTGTATCTGTTGCTCGCTCGTCGGCGATTTCTCAAAAGCCTTAAAGCGCGTTATGCAAGAATACGCGCCCGAACGTATTGTCATAGAACCGTCGGGCGTGGGCAAGCTTTCCGACGTGATTAAAGCCGTTGCGTCTGCGAATTTACAAAACGCGACGCTCAACGCTTTTTGTACGGTCGTCGACGCTTCCAAATGTAAAATGTATTTGAAGAATTTCAGCGAGTTTTTCGGCGACCAAATCGAAAACGCAAGCTGTATCGTCCTTTCGCGTAGCGACGTAGTCAGCGCGGAAAAGCTCGGCGCGGCAATCGATTTGTTGAAAGCAAAAAACCCCGCCGCTACAATCGTTACGGCGGCGTGGAACAAGCTCGACGGAAAAAAACTCCTTTCGGCTATCGAACGCAAGGACTCTTTGCAAAAAGAGCTTGAAAAACTCTTCGCGGAAGTGTCGGAGCATCACCACGAACATCACGAGCATCACCACCACGAACACGAATGTCATGACCCTAACTGTGAGTGTCATCATCACGAGCATCATGAACACCACGAACACCATGAGCATCATCACCACGCGGACGAGGTGTTCACGAGTTGGGGCGTAGAAACAGCGAGAAAGTATACGCAAGAAGAATTGCTTTCCGCGCTTAAAGCGCTTGAAGAAGAGAACGTTTACGGCACGGTATTGCGCGCAAAGGGTATTGTGGCAGGCGAAACGGGTTGGTGGCATTTCGATTACGTGCCCGAAAGTGCGGACGTGCGTGAGGGCGCGGCGGGCGTTACGGGCAGATTATGCGTCATCGGTTGTAATTTAGACGAAGAAAAATTAAAAGCGTTATTCAAGGCGTAAAGGACGAAAAAAATGAAACAGAAACTTCCGAGTGAAACTCCCGTATATCTGTTTTTGGGGTTTTTAGAATCGGGTAAAACGAAATTCATACAAGAAACCCTTCAATACCCGCGTTTTTCCACAGGCGAAAAGACGTTGCTTCTCGTTACGGAAGAGGGGGAGCTTGAATACGAACCCGAAAATTTTGCGAACGCGGAAACGGTCGAAATTGCGGTTTTGGACAGCAAAGAACAGTTAAACGAAGAATACTTAACGCAGTTGCAACTCCAAAGCGGCGCGGAGCGCGTTGTCGTGGAATATAACGGCACGTGGTCGTTGCAGGAATTTTTCGAGGCGATGCCGGAGGGCTGGCTCGTGAGTCAAGTGATGACATTTTTCGACGCGCGCAGCTTTTTGAATTACAACGCGAATATGCGACAATTCACGTTCGATAAAATTCAAAACACGCAGCTTGTCGTGTTCAATCGTTATTCGGACGATATAGACAAAATGGAATTGCACAAAATCGTGCGCGGCATTTCCCGTCGCTGTGATATTGTCTATGAGCGCGAGGACGGTAAAGCCGATTTCGACGACATAGAGGACCCGTTGCCGTTCGATATAAACGCGCCCGTCATTGAAATTGCTGACAGGGATTTCGCGTTCTTCTATCGCGATTTGACGGAAAATTTAGAGGCGTATATCGGCAAAAAAGTCAAACTCAAAGGACTTGTTGCCCGCGATAACAGACTTTCGCCGTTCGATATAGTAATCGGAAGACACGTGATGACTTGTTGCGAGGCGGATATTGAATATAGTGGCTTTGCCTGCGTATTGCCGCATGAAATGGAGCTGCAAACGCGCGACTGGATTAACGTTACGGGTACAATCGCTTTCCAAAAACACAGGATTTACAAAGGAAAAGGTCCTGTACTGATTGCCGAAAAGGTAATCGTTTGCGAGCCGCCCGAAGAACAGCTTGCAACGTTTTATTGAGAATAACAAATAGGGCAGGTGTGCGATGAACGCACACCTGCCCGTTTTTTTATTAGAGTTGTTTATACTATCCCGTGCGCCATCATTGCCTCTGCGACTTTTTCAAAGCCCGCAATATTTGCACCCATAACGTAGTTCCCCGCAAAACCGTATTTTTTCGCGGCGTTGTCGATATTGTGATAGATATTTACCATAATCGTTTTCAGTTTATTATCAACCTCTTCCGCCGACCAGAACAGTCTGCCCGAAGATTGCGCCATTTCCAAAGCAGAGGTCGCCACGCCGCCTGCGTTTGCCGCTTTTGCCGGCAAGAATACCACGTCAGACGCCTTTTGGAAAATCTCGATGGCCTCCAACGTAGAGGGCATATTTGCACCCTCGCCGACGTATTTCACGCCGTTTTTCACGAGCATTGCCGCGCTTTCCCCGTCAATTTCGTTTTGGGTGGCGCAGGGGAGGGCAACGTCGCAAGGAATACTCCAAATCCCTTTGCAGCCCTCGTTGTATTTCGCGCCGTTCACGCGATTTGCATATTCTTTAATACGTCCGCGCTCGACTTCCTTGATTTGTTTAACGACGGCAAGGTCAATGCCGTTCTCGTCATAGATATAGCCGTTAGAATCGCACATAGCAACGACCTTTGCACCCATTTGTTGCGCCTTTTCGCAAGCATAAATAGCAACGTTTCCGCTACCCGAAACAACTGTCGTTTTGTCCTTGAAATCATAGCCGCGCTGTTTCATAGCCTCGTTTGTCATATAAATCAGCCCGTAGCCCGTTGCCTCTTTGCGCATAAGCGAGCCGCCGTAGGAAAGCCCTCTGCCCGTAAGCACGCCCACGTGCTCGTTGCGAATACGTTTATACTGTCCGAACAAATAGCCGACTTCGCGCGCCCCAACGCCTATATCGCCCGCAGGTACGTCTGTATCCGCGCCGATATGGCGATACAGTTCTGTCATAAAGCTTTGACAAAACGCCATAATTTCACGGTCGGACTTTCCTTTCGGGTCAAAGTCCGAGCCGCCTTTACCGCCGCCGATTGGCAAGCCCGTCAAGCTGTTTTTAAGGATTTGTTCAAGCCCCAAAAATTTAATAACGGACAGATTAACGGAGGGGTGGAAACGCAAACCGCCCTTATAAGGTCCGATTGCACTGTTGAATTGCACGCGGTAACCTTTATTGACTTGCACGTTACCGTTGTCGTCTACCCAAGCCACACGGAACATCACGACGCGTTCAGGCTCGGTAAACCGCTCCAAAAGCGCCGCTTTTTCATATTCGGGGTGCGCACTTATCACGGGTTCTAACGTCAAAAGAATTTCCGTCGCCGCTTGATGGAATTCCTTTTCGTTCGGATTGCGCTTTTTCAAATCGTCTAACACTCTTTCTACGTAACTCATAAACATAACTCCTTTCTAAAAAATAAATTAAAACCGTATACAAAATCGATTTTATTGATATATAATGTATTATATCATTTTCTTATAAATTTTGCAACGGTTTGAACGGGGAAAAATAAAAAAATGCATATAATTTCTTAAAAAAACGAGAAAAAAGTATGGGTAGATTATAGAAGCTATAACTTTTAGTTATAATATGGCAATTTGAGCGGCTGGAAAAAGGAAAGAATAAAGTTTTTTTTGTGCCATTCATTTGACAAAGAAAAACGCTTGTGATAAAATGATTTCGACCAAATCAAGGAGTAAGAAAATGGACGTTATTATTTTTGGTGGGCAAAGCAATATGCAAGGACAAACGGAGGGCTGTCCTGAAATTAATCCGCAAATCGAGGGCGCGCTCGAATACCGCGCATTCGGGGACAAGGTTGTGCCTTTGCAACACCCTGTCGGAGAAAATTACGGCTGGGACGGATTATTGCTTGCCGCTTCAAACGAGGGTGGCGGTTCGCTCGTGCCTGCGTTTTGTAGAGCGTATATAAAAGAAACGAGCAAAGAAGTGATTGCCATCCACGCGGCGCGGGGAAATACTACGCTCGGCGAATGGCAAAAGGGTACGCACCGTTTCAAGTATATGTCCGATAAAATCAATGCGGGCATCAAAAAGGCAAAGGAGCGCGGTGAAGTGGAGCATATCTACTACGTATGGTTACAGGGCGAGTCCGATTCGATACTCGGCACGAGCGAGGACGAATATTTCGAAAGTCTCACGCGGTATAAGAATACATTAAAGAAAGAGTTCGGGATAGAGAAATTCGGGATTATCAAAGTAGGATATTTCTTCTGCACGTCGCAATGGCATACAAACGTCAGCACGTATGAAGAAAAGAAAAAGAATGACGAAACGATTATGCGTGCGCAGGAACGCGCTGTGGAAACGGACAGTGATTTCGTG
>JAFTKT010000108.1 GCA_017453145.1 Clostridia bacterium | reverse complement strand
AATGATATCATATTAGAAAAACCTTGTCAAGTGATTTAACAAGGTTTTGGTAAGATTTGATAAATTTTTTTTGCGTGGCAATTAAGGAGATTGCCGCGTCGGGCGTTGCCCTCCTCGCAATGACAGAGGGGCGGTGGATAACGTCAACTTACACATTAAAAAAGGCGAAATCTACGCCTTTATCGGGCACAACGGCGCGGGCAAGACGACGACCTTGAAAGCCTGTTGCGGACTTCTCGGGTTTGAAGAGGGTGAAATTTATATCGACGGCACGTCGATTAAAACCGACCCTATCGGGTGTAAGCAAAAGCTTGCGTATATTCCCGACAACCCCGATTTATACGCGTTTATGACGGGGGTACAATACCTCCATTTCGTGGGGGATATTTACAAGGTGGAGAGCGGTATTCGGCAAGAAAAGATACGCCGCTACGCCGATTTGTTTGAGCTGACGGAAAGCTTGGCGATGCCGATAGGGGCATATTCGCACGGTATGAAACAAAAGCTTGCGCTCATTGCGGCGCTAATGCACGAGCCGAAACTGATGATTATGGACGAACCGTTCGTGGGGCTTGACCCGAAAGCGGCGCACACAGTCAAGCAGATAATGCGCGAGCTTTGCGATAAAGGCGCGGCAATCTTCTTCTCCACGCACGTGTTGGAGGTTGCAGAAAAGCTTTGCGACAAAGTCGCGATAATCAAAGACGGCAAAGTCGTTTTAGAAGGCACGATGGACGAGGTAACGGGCGACAAGAGTTTGGAAAGCGTGTTCTTATCGACGGCGGAGGAGGAATAAACGAATGCTCAAACTCCTTTTCAAAAAACAGCTACTTGAAACGTTCGCGTTCTTTATGACGGGCGGCAAGCACGGCGCAGACGGCAAACGCCGTTCGCCGCTGTTTATCGTGGCAATCGCCCTGCTCCTTATCTACGGCATAGGCGCAACGGTAGTAATGTTCTCTTACCTTTCTTGGGAGCTTTGTGCGGCGTTTTCGCAAAACGGACTTTCGCAGGCGTATTTTGCACTCGTCGCGACCATGTCCGTCGCGATTGCGTTAATCGTGTGTGCGTTTATGGCGAAATCGAAACTGTTCGAGGCAAAGGATAACGACCTACTTTTGGCTATGCCCCTGCCCACGTGGACGATTTTGTTTGCGCGTATAATAGGGCTATACGCGATAGCGCTTTCCTTCTCGTCGTTGGTGTTTATTCCCGCATGTGTGGTGTATTTTATCCAAACGGGCTTTTCGATTGTCGCGGCGGCGTTCTGTCTTTTAGCGGCGCTCGTTTTGCCGCTGTTGTCGCTTGCGATTAGCGCACTCGTCTGTTGGGTGCTCGCCCTGATTGCTAGCCGCATACGCTCGAAAAATTTAATCACGACGCTTTTGCTCGTCGCCTTTTTTACGGGCTATACCTTGCTTTACAGTAAAATGGGCGAGGCGATAGAATTTATCTTAATGCACGGCAATGAAATTAGCGCGGCGATGCAAACTTGGCTGTTCCCGTTCTGGCTTGCGGGCATGGCGTGCACGGGCAACGCGCTTGCGCTTTTGGGCACGCTCGGTATGTTCGGCGGCGCGTTCGCGCTCGTATATCTGCTACTGTCCCGCACCTTTTTAAGCACGGTAACCACCCGTCGCGGCGGTGCAGGCAAAAAATACAAAGAAAAGAAAACCGCGCGCAAACCTGCAATCCTTGCGCTTATGAAGAAAGAGCTCTTCTGCTTGAAAAACCCTATGATTTTGTTCAATACCGCGCTCGGTTCGATACTGTTTTTCGTTTTAATCATTTTCGCGTTCTTCAACGCCAAGCTCGTTGAAACGATAAACGCGTCGGGGGTAGACAAGGGCGAAGTCGCGGTCATTGTCGCCGTAGTCCTTTCGTTTATCGCCGCGTCGAATATGATTACGGCGTCGTCGGTATCGTTAGAGGGGGAAAACTTGTGGATACTCAAAAGCTCGCCCGTAAAAACGGAAGACGTGTTCGCGGCGAAACTGCTTTTGCAAATCACGCTCACGTGTATTCCCGCCACTATCGCGGTAATCACCGTTTGCGCATTGCTCCAAATCCCGCTGCTTTCTTCCGTGCTCGTTTGTCTTTGCGTCAACGCGGTGGCTTGTCTTTGCGCGGTCGTGGGGCTGATTTCCAATTTGAAATTGCCCAATTTAACTTGGACGAGCGAAATTTCGGCGGTCAAGAACAGCCTTTCCGTCGTCGTGGCAATGTTCACGGGCTGGGGGCTTGCCGCGCTGTTGATTGCAGGATACTTCACAATCGGCACGCTTATGAGCGCAGAGCTGTATCTCACGTTCGCGTTCGCGCTGTACACGTCCGCCTGCGGTTTTCTGCTCGTATGGCTGGGCACGCGCGGCGTAAAAGCCTTTGAAAAGCTTTGAAAAATCGACAAAAAGAAAAAAAATGGCAAAATGGTTTGCAAAACGCTTGCAAAAAAAATAAAAAAAGGCTATCATATATCTATAAAATCAAATCGGGCGCAAAAACCTGCCCGTAAAAAAGGAGAATAGATACTATGTTTTGGAACGTATTAAGTGCGTCGGGCACGAGCTCGGGCGCAGGCACGGGCGGAAACCCTTGGAGCACTTGGATTATGGTGGGTATCCTCGTCATTATCTTGGTGGTGTTTATGGTATACAACCGCCGTTCGCAAAAGAAAAGACAAGAAGAAACCATGAACACGCTCAACGCGATTAAACCGGGCAATAAAGTCAAGACAATCGGCGGCATTTGCGGCGTCGTGGTCGAGGTCTGCGACGATAACACGTTCGTGCTCGAAACAGGCACGGAAAAGAGCGGTAAATCGTATATGAAGTTTGATAAACAAGCGGTTTATCAAACGGACGCGGTTGTCCCCACGTCAACGCCCGCACAACCCGTCAAGGCAGAAGAGCCGAAAACGGAAGAGCCGAAAGCGGAAGAACCCGTCGTGGCAGAAGAGCCGAAAACGGAAGAACAGCCCGCAGAAGTAACGGAAGAAACGCCTGTAAAAAAGACGACGCGCAAGAAAAAAGCAGAATAAAACGTAAACCGTTCTAAACGGAAAACGCCTCCGCATACGATAACAGCGGAGGTGTTTTTATATGCAAGAAGAACAGACGACAGGCAACGTATTTTTCCGAATTATCAAGGGCGCAGGGCTTGCGCTCGCCTTTTCCTTTTTATGCGCGTTGGTGTTTGCGAGCGTGTTGCAATGCACGCCCCTGCCCGATAAAATAATCTATCCCGTCAATCAAACGGTCAAGGTAGTATCAATAGTCATCGGCGCGCTCGTTAGCGTACGTGGTGAAAAAGGCTGGTTGCAAGGTCTTGCCGTCGGCGGACTGTTCGCGGCGTTTTCCTATTTATCCTTTTCCGCACTTGGCGGGGATTTCTCCCTTTCATGGCTGGTGCTTGCCGAGCTCGCGCTGTCGCTGTTTGCAGGCGCGGTCGGCGGCGTGGTAGCAGTAAATCTTAAACGGGAATGATTTTTCCTGTAAAAAGTAGGAAAAACCGCTTGCAATTTCTTGAAAAGTGTATTATAATAGTATCATAGAATAAATTTTGTTTAGGAGGACGCTATGATTAAGACGATTGCAAAGCCCGCAGAAAGAAAAGTAACGGCATGCGGCGAATGCAGAAGTACCTGTCAATCGGCATGCAAAACGAGCTGCACGGTAGGTAACCAGTCCTGCGAAAGAATCACGCGCGAAGAAAAAATCGAGCGCAAATAATCTCGGAAGAGTCTTCCAACCGCAAAGAACGGCGTGTGTGTCTATACGCGCCTTTTTTTGCCGTTTAACTTGGAGTAAAATATGATACACGTATTTAACTATAAAGACAAGAACTATATCTACGACGTAGGCAGTGGCTCGCTCCACGAAAGCGACAAACCCACCGCCGATTATCTGAAAGCAAAAGCAGAGGGACAAGCCGTCGACATAACGTATCTCACGGACGAGCAAATCCAAGAAGCGATACAAGATTGCGAGGCGCTCAAAGCGCAAGGCTTGCTGTTCAAGGACGAAATCAAGACGTATCCTATGAAATCGAACGAAATAAAAGCGCTTTGTATCCATATCTGCCACGACTGTAATTTCCGTTGCCGCTATTGTTTTGCAGACGAGGGCGCGTATTGTTCCACGCGCGAGGCTATGTCCTTTGAAACGGCGAAAGCAGCGGTCGATTTCCTGATAGCAAACAGCGGCAAACGCAAGGTCTTGGAAATGGACTTTTTCGGCGGCGAACCGCTGATGAATTTCGACGTTTTGAAACAGACGGTCTACTACGCAAAAGAGGCAGGCGCAAAGGCAGGCAAGAAATTCCTGTTCACGACCACGACGAACGCGCTCCTTTTAAGCGACGAGGTAATCGAATTTTTCAATGCGGAAATGGAAAACGTGGTGCTTTCTCTCGACGGCAGAAAAGAAGTCCACGACGCCATTCGCAAATCGATTAACGGCAAAGGCACGTTCGATTTAATCATCGACAAAATCAAAAAATTCATTTCCCTTCGCGGGGATAAAAGCTACTACGTTCGCGGCACGTTCACAGCGAAAAATTTAGACTTTTCCAAAGACGTACTCTTTATCGCCGAGCAGGGCGTGGATTCCATCTCAATGGAGCCTGTGGTAACGGACATAGACGATTTACAGATAAAGAAAGAGCATCTGCCCGCCATCGAACGGGAATACGAAACGCTGTGCGAGGCGTATTTACAAAAACACGCGGAGGGCAAGGGCTTTAATTTCTTCCATTTCAATATCGATTTAGAGGGGGGCGTGTGCTTATCCAAGCGCGTTTCGGCGTGCGGAGCGGGCAACGAATATTTCTCGGTCGTCCCCAACGGCGATTTATATCCCTGCCACCAGTTCGCGAGCGATAAAGAGTTCAGAATGGGCAGCGTATTCACGGGCATAGAGCGCACGGATATACGTGAAAAATTCAAAACTTCCTGTCTGTTCACGAGAAAGAAATGCGAAAACTGTTTCGCCAAATTCATCTGCTCGGGCGGTTGCAGTGCGAACAACTACCATTTCAACGGCGACATAGACGAACCGTATGAAACGACGTGCGCGATGATGAAAAAGCGCGTAGAGTGTGCCATGCACATTTTAGCAGAGAAAAAAGCGAAAAATTTCTAAAAAAACACAATTTTTTTTGCGTAGCCCTTGCCGTTTAACTTGACGGCGAGGGGGAAAATACGCTATAATAATGAAGTATGATTGTAAAGTTCGGGAAATAGCGTATTCCCGATAATACACAGGAGGCAACCAATGGGCAAGAAAAAATCAGTGGTGTTGATGGTGCTTTTAACCGTCGTCATCATAGTATTGACAGCGCTCACGGTATTCCCCGCATTCCCCGTTCCAGGCACGGTGCAAAAGTGGAATCCCGTTGTTCTGCAATACGACCTCGGCGCAGATTTAGGCGGCGGGTATTATGCTTATTACTATCCAGAGGGAGTAATTTCCGAAAAGGAATATAGCGACAACCTTTCGGTATTAGAGGGCGAGGAAAAAACGGACTATGAAGAAAGCTACGCGCAAATCGCGGGCTCGACCCTGTATTTTTCGACGGATGAAAAGGCAGGGATTATAGACGGCGACGCCCTCACGCAGGAATTCAAGGACAACTTCGCGGCGGCTTCGAAAGAAATTTCCGCCCGCTTTGAGAAGAAAGGCTACTCCGACTACCGCGTCGCGGTGGTAGAGGGCTACGCGCTCCGCGTGGAACTTCCCGCGTCGGAGGCAAGCGACAAAGCCAGCGCGGCGTTATCGCTCCTTGTGAACACGGGCGAGCTTACCCTTTCCAAAGGCAGCGAAACGATTTCTCCCGCCGACTACGTCGACGGCGAGAACGCAAGCATTTCCGATTTAATTGCAAACGTATCCGTCGGTTCGTATTATAAGACGGCGTATTTGAAAATTGAATGGACAAGCGCAGGCAAGGCAATGATTGACGAAGTGAAAGGCACGCTTTCGGCAACGAGCGACGCAAACTCGGGCGACACGTCCTCGCTCACGACGTTAGACGTACTTGTCGGCGAAGAAAAGCTCGCACAAATTTTCAGCGACAACGTCATGGACAGCGGCGAGGTTCGCGTCAATCCCGTCGACGGCCACAACTCCGACTATTTGAAAACGTTTGAAATCTTAATCGATTCCGCGCTCGCAACGGGCGGGTTTGAAATCACGTTCGAGGCAGACGCCGTTCGCTCGTTTGAACCCGTCTACGGCAAAAACGTGCTCACGCTCCTGTATATCGCTTTGGGGGTTGTGCTTGTGGCGGTGCTCGTATTGCCCGTTCTGAAAATGGGCAGATACGGTATCGTAAGCGGCTACGGCACGCTTTCGTATCTGATTGTAACGGCAATGTGCTTTGCGTTCATCACGAGCGGCACGCTGGAAATCACGCTCGGCTCGGTGCTCGTATTCCTTGCGGGGCTGGTTCTTGTGAACGTGGTGCAATACCATATCTACAACGCGGTTAAGACAGAGTTTGATTTAGGCAAAACGGTCGAATCCTCCGTCAAGGGCGGCTACAAGAAAACGCTTTGGGGTGTAATCGATTTATACGCGGTTCTCACGCTCGGCGCGCTTGCCCTGCTTATCGGCGGCGCGGGCGTACACACGCTCGGCTTGCAAATGCTCATCTGCGTGGTAACGGGCGCGTTCGTGAACCTGCTTTGGGCACGCGCAATCAATTTCACGTATCTTTCCGCGAGCAAAAACAAATACAAATATTTCCGCTTTGTAAGGGAGGACGACGATGATGAATAAGCTTTGTGCAAAATGCAAAAACGTAACCTTTCTTTCGGTAATTATCGCAATCGTCGTAGCGCTTTCGATTGTCATCACGGCAATCTTCGGCGTCAACTACGCGAAAACGGCAAGTAATCAAAACACGCTCACGGTCTCCGTGAACCGCTATTTCTACGACAACCGCTTGGCGGACGTACAGGCGGAATGCGAAAAGGAACTCAACAAATTATCGATAGCCTACACCTATCACGGTGAAATGAACGGCGACGAGTGCGAACTTGTCTACGTATTCTCCGAAACGACGGAGCTTGCAGCCGCGAAAGCGTCGCTCCAAGCGACGTTTGCCGAGAAAACGAAAGACGGCGGCGCATGGGACGGCGCGTTCATCAACGTTTCGACCGCGAAAGAACAGGCGCTCGTCAATATCCCTGCCGCACAGTTTGTCAAGGCGGCGGTGGCAGTCGCGGTGTTTGCGGTGCTCGCGTTTATCTACGTCGCACTCCGTTACCGTCTGTATATGGGCGTAACGGCGTCGGTGGCAATCCTTACGGGCGCAATCTTCACGGCGGCGGTAATCCTGCTCGCACGTATCCCGTTCACGTCGGCTTGCCTGTATGCAATAGTGATTTCGGCGGTGCTTTCGGCGATTTTCGCGATATTCACGCTGAATAAAATCCGCGCGGACAATTCAGAAACGTCTGCGGAAGAAAAACTCGAAAACGGCGTCGCTACGAGAGAAATTGCCGCTATCACGGCGTTTGTCGGCGGTGCGCTCGTGCTCGTCGGCGCGATTGCGACGTGGTCGGTGCGTTGGTTTGCAATCACCGCGCTTATCGGCTTACTTTCAGCGTCGCTTATCGGCTTACTGTTTGTGCCTGCGGTATACCTGCCTCTGCGCAAGAGAGAAGACAAAGCGGCGGCAAACAAGAGCGGCTACGTCGGCGCAGAAAGCCAAAAAACGCAAGACTAATCAACAATGCAACAACAACGAACGGGCGGTGGTGGAATACTCTATCTGCCCGTTTGTCTTTTAAGAGCTAACCAAAAAAAACCATGAAAAAACTCGTCCCCGAATACGCTTTCACGGCGGAACAACTGAATACTGTTTCCGCTCTTGCACGGCGGACGGGCTTAACGGAGCAGACCACGCGCATTTTATACGCGCGCGGTATCGACACGCCCGAAAAAATCGAAAAATTCATGCGCCCGTCGCGCAAAAACTTCCTTTCGCCGTTCCTTATGAAAGGCATGAAAGAAACGGTTGAAATGCTCACGGACGCGCGCGATACGGGCAAAACGGTAGCGGTATTCGGCGACTACGACGCCGACGGCGTATGCGCGTCGGCGATTATGTACCACGCGCTCAAAGCGTTTGGGATAGAGCCGCATATCTATATCCCCGAACGGGCGGACGGCTACGGTCTTTCGTTTGAGGCGATAGACCGCATTTTCGAGGATTGCAATCCCGAGCTGTTCATCACGGTCGATTGCGGGATTTCGTGTGCGGACGAGGCGCAGTATATCTACGAGCTCGGCTCCGACGTAATCGTAACCGACCACCACGAACTCCCCGAGCGTTTACCCGATTGCGTGATAGTCAATCCCAAATTACAAGACGACTATCCCTATGACAATCTTTGCGGCGCGGGGGTAGCGTTCAAAGTCGCCTGCGCGTTGCTCGGCGAACAGGCGTATGCCTATTTAGACTTTGCCACGCTCGCAACGGTTGCGGACAGCGTGCCGCTTTTGGGCGAAAACCGCGACATAGTAACCGAAGGCTTAAAGCTTTTCAACACGAATATCCGTCCCTGCTTTGCAGGGCTCGTGGGTAAAACCTACGACGGGATTTCGGCGCAAACGCTTGCGTTCACCATCGCACCCCGCGTGAATGCGGCGGGCAGAATGGGCGACGCCTACGCGGCGTTTCGACTGTTCACGACGGACAGCGAACGGGAAATCTACGACTTATCTGTCAAACTCTGCGCGTATAACACCGAACGCCAAAAATATTGCGACGAGCTGTATCTTTCGGCGAAACGCAAACTCAAAGCAAAGGGCGCGTTCGGCAACGTGATTATGCTTTCGGACGAAAGCTGGAACGCGGGCTTTATCGGGATTGTCGCGGCACGGCTCGTCGAGGAATACAACCGCCCGACATTGTTGTTCGTACACAACGGAAATATGCTCAAAGGCAGTGTGCGGAGTATAGAAGGCGTGAACATTTTTACTGCGCTCAAAAACTGTTCGCAATACATCACGGAATTCGGCGGCCATGCGCAAGCGGCGGGCGTAAACGTACGCTTGGAAGATTTCGACAAATTAGAGGCGGCGTTAAATGCGGAAATCGGCGGCTCGTATACAAGCGAGGCGTTTGAACAGAATATCTACGTCAGCGAGCAGATAACCGAGCCCGTTTCCGAGCGGTTCGCGCGCGAGTTGACGTCGTTAGAGCCCTACGGCGTAGGGCATCGCCGTCCGTTGTTCTCGTTGCCTATCGGCGCTTGTTCCGTCCGTCCGTTAAAGGCGGGTTCGCCGCATATCTCCGTGAAAAGCGACTATATCGAACTCACGTATTTTTCAGGCGCAAAGCACACGAAAATTATCGAAAGCGACGTCAAAAAACAGCTTGTATTCGAGCTCAACGTCTCGCATTTCAAGGGCAAAGACTATATCAAAGGACTTGTTCGCGATTTTATCTACGACGGCAGAACGGGCAAAAACGCCGCCGCGAGCATTTTTTCCAACGCGCTGACGCGGATTAACGCCGCCCCCGCAAGTCTTGTGCCGCTTGCGCTTTCGACAGAGCAGACGAAAGCACTCGTCAAGAGCAAATGCGCGGAGAGTGCCTACGGGCTTTGCATGATAGCCTCCGACAGACGCACGCTCCGTTTCTATGACGAGCTGAAAGACTTTAATTGTGATTTATTTTATCCGTCGTCGCGAAATTTGTCGAATACGCTGATTGTTTCCCCCGCGCCCGACGCCGATTTAAGCGGTTATCGCGATTTCATTTTCTTGGACGCGCCCGCCGACTTCAACGTCCCGTCGATAGAACGGGGCAACGCATGGTATAACGCGGAAATTTGCGGTTACAAGGCGGTGGAGAGCGTGCAATTAGAACGGGAAACGCTGCTTGAAATTTTCGCCGCACTCCGTCGCGAGGTCAGCTCCCTTTGCGGTGCGAACGCGGAAGAGCTCGCCCTCGCCTGCGATTCGTTGGGCTTTGACAAATTACAGTTCATTTTCGCCGTGTGCGTTTTCGAGGAACTCGGGCTTTTGTCCTTCAAGGAGGGCAAACCGACGGTGTATAGAGGCATCAAAGCCGATTTGAACGATTCAACGGTTTACAAAAAGATACGGGATTTGCAACAGAGGTAGGATATGGAACAAACGACCTTATCGAAAATTAAAGAAAACTACACGCAAGCGGAATCGGAAAAGCTGTATAAAGCGTTCGAGTTCGCGCAGACGGCGCACGCAGGTCAAAAACGCGCGTCGGGCGAGCCATACTTTATCCACCCTTGCGCGGTAGCCAACATTTTGATAGACTTGGGTTTAGACGAGGCGACGGTTGCCGCTGCGCTTTTGCACGACGTGATAGAGGATACGCCCGTAACGGCAGAGGAGATAGAAACGGCGTTCGGCAAAGAAGTGCTCGCTCTTGTAGACGGCGTAACCAAACTCGAAAAAATCGTATTCAAATCCCAAGAGGACGCCGACGCGGAAAATTTCCGTAAAATTTTCGTCGCGATGGCAAAGGACGTGCGCGTCATTATTATCAAGCTCGCCGATAGGTTGCACAACATGCGTTCGCTCAATTTCTTATCACACGAACGTCAGCAAAGAATGGCAAGCGAAACACTGGACATCTACGCACCGCTTGCGGGCAGGCTTGGTATTTCGCAAATCAAATGCGAGCTGGAAGACTTATGCTTAAAATACCTCGACCCCGAATCCTACGACTATTTAGTCTACAATATCCGCGCTCGCTTGACGGAACGCAAGGAATTTGTTGCGCGGATTGTAGACGAGATTGAAGAAATGATGACGGAAAGCGGCGTCAAAGGCGAAGTATTCGGCCGCCCCAAGCATTTCTATTCTATCTATAAGAAAATGAAAAACAAGGGCAAAACGCTCGACCAAATCTACGACTTAACGGCGGTGCGCGTAATCGTGGGCGACGTGCGCGAATGTTACACGGTGCTCGGTGCTATCCACGAAAAATGGAAACCCATTCCCGGACGGATAAAGGACTATATCGCCACGCCCAAACCCAATAAATACCAATCCCTGCACACGACGGTAATGACGAAATACGGTCAGCCGTTTGAAATCCAAATCCGCACGGAAGAAATGCACAAGATAGCGGAGTTCGGTATCGCGGCGCATTGGAAATACAAAGAGGGCAAAACGGAAGAGGAGAACAACAACTTCGAAAGCCGTCTTTCTTGGCTTCGTGAAGTCATGGAATGGCAGGGCGATTTGAAAGACTCTCGCGAGTTTATCGACGCGCTGAAAACGGAGCTGTATAGCCACGAACTGCTCGTATTCACACCGCGCGGCAAAGTCATTTCCCTGCCGCCGGAGGCAACCCCCGTCGATTTTGCATATGCCATTCACTCGGAGGTCGGCAACCGTTGCACGGGCGCGCGGGTCAACTCCAAAATCGTGCCGCTCACGACCACCTTGCAGGTGGGCGACGTCGTAGAAATCATCACCTCGCCCAACTCCAAAGGCCCGTCGAGAGACTGGCTCAAATTCATCAAATCTTCCAGCGCGAAAGCGAAGATAAGACAGTTCTATAAAAACGAATTAAAAGAAGAAAGTATCCGTATCGGACAAATCAAATTAGAGGACGAGGCGAAAAAACGCGGTTTCACGCTTTCAAACCTCCTCACGCCCGAGAGTTTCAAACGTCTTTCCGAGCGTTTCTCGTTCGGTGGCACGGACGAATTATATGCCGCCGTTGGCTACGGCTCTATCTCCGTCAATCAAATCCTGTTCAAGCTGATTGATTATTATCGCAAGGAAACTCCGCACGTATTCGAGGTCCACGCAGGCGACGGCGGAGGCAGGTCAACGGGCGGCGTACTTGTCAACGGACAAGCAGGCATGCTGCTCCATTTTGCGGGCTGTTGCTCGCCCGTTCCGGGCGACGAAATCGTCGGTTATACCTCGCGCGGCAGGGGCGTAGTCATTCACCGCCACGATTGCCCGAACATTACGCAGATAGACAAAGCTCGGTTATTGCCCGCCTCGTGGCAAATCGCGGCAGGCGCGAAACAGCGTTACAATGCAAACATTTCCATTCGCGCGACCGAACAAGGCGCGGCGTTGTCCGTGCTTTCGCAGGTCGTATCCGACTTAAAGCTTTCGATAACGGCAGTCAACGGCAGAATGGACAAAAACCGCGACGCGGTGTTAGAGGCGTCCATATCCTTGACCGACATCAACGAAGTGGACATGCTGATTAAAAAAATGCAATCGGATAAACGTATATACGAGGTACACCGGATTACTTCCTTATCTTAAAGAGAATACAGTATGCAAATCATCAAAATCTATCCTCGCGGTTTCGGCTCTAATTGCTACGCGCTCACAACGGACAATCAAGCGGCGGTGGTAATTGACCCGTCGCAGCCCCACGTCATAGACGAACTGAAAAAACACGGCTTGACGGCAAAATACGTCCTGCTCACCCATTGTCATTTCGACCACGTCGGCGGGGTAGCCGCGCTCCAAACGTCGGGCGCGAGGGTGCTTTGCTCGGCGGCGGAAAAACCGCTCGTCGGCACGCGCGCAGACTTATTCGAGCTGTTCGGCGCACCGCGCACGGCGTATACGATAGACGAAACGCTTTCAGACGGTGAAACGCGCACCCTTTGCGGCATGAATATCACGACCCTACTCACGGCAGGACACACGGCTGGTAGCGTTTGTTATCTTGTGGAGGACGAGTGCGGCGCAAAGCACCTGTTCACGGGCGACACCCTGTTTTCAGATAGTATCGGCAGAACGGATTTCCCGACGGGCGACTATGCAACGCTCGCGGAAAGCCTGCGCCGCTTAAAAAACCTGAAAGGGGACTATCCTATCCACGCAGGGCACAACGACGACACCACGCTCGAACAAGAACGCAAATACAACCCCTTTTTAGCCGACCTATAAATCATTTTCCTCTGTCATTGCGAGCGAGAGCAACGAGCGCGGCAATCTCTGCTCATCAATCCCATTTATCAAAAAAACGAAAAATGCAACTGACCACCAACTGTTCCTTTTTAGAAAACGAAATATTAGACGTCGCGCGGTTATTCCCGCGCCGTCCCGAAAGCATAACGCACGCCTTTCGCTATGCGCAAGACGGCGGTATTTTCTACAACGATTTTGTGCTCGACGGCGAGCCGTTTTCCTTTCAAGACAGGGGGCAGGTATGCAACGAAATTGAATGGAAACGATTAGAACGCCGTTTCGCCAAGCTCCACCTCTACGAAATTTTGAGCCAAAAATACCAAACGCAAATGCCATGGGGCGCGCTCACGGGCATAAGACCCACCAAACTCGCCTACACCGAGCTCGAAAACGGCAGAGACTTCCGTCCCCTGTTTGAAAAAATGCAGGTAACGGAAGAAAACATACGCCTTGTCGAAGAGATTTTACAAACGCAGAAAGGCATTTACCAAAAATCATCGGCAAACGTCGATTTATTCGTATCCATTCCGTTCTGTCCGACCAAATGCGCCTATTGCTCGTTCATCACCGCACCGATAGAAAAAACCAAACGCTATATCCCAGCGTATTTAGATTGCTTGGATAAAGAGCTTGCGGCGGCAAAACCCAGCCTGAAAAATTTGCGTAGTGTGTATATCGGCGGCGGTACGCCGTTCGCGATAGACACGCCCGAATTAGAGCGGGTACTGAAAGCCACCGCCCAAGCCATCGAAGGCAGAGAAATCGAATACACCGTCGAGGCGGGCAGACCAGACGTGTTCAGCGCAGAAAAATTATCCCTTCTTAAAGCCTACGGCGTGAACAGAATTTGTATCAATCCGCAAACGTTCTCCGACGAAACGCTGAAAAAAATCGGCAGAAAACACACGGTCGCGGATTTTTACAACGCCTACGCCCTCTCGCAAAAATACGGTTTCACAGTCAATATCGACCTGATAGCAGGGTTAGCGGACGAAACGCCAGACGAGTTTTCAAAAGGCATAGAAAAGGCGCTCGCGCTTGGCGCGGACAATATCACGGTGCATTGTCTGTCGCTCAAAGCAGGAGCGAAACTCAAAGAAGAAATGTCGTATATTGAAAACGCGGCGATTTCGCAAATGATAGCCAGCTCGCGCGAACTGCTTTCCAAAAACGGCTACAAACCCTATTACATGTACCGCCAAAAATACCAAGCAGGCAACAACGAAAACGTTGGCTGGACGAAAGAAAACAAAGCGTGCATATACAATATCGACGTCATGGAAGAAACGACGGACAATTACGCGGTCGGCGCGAACGCGATTTCCAAGCGCGTATTTTTAGGCGTAGAACGAATAGAGCGCATGGCTTCTGCGAAAGATTTACCGACGTATTTAGAAAAAATCGACGAATTAATCGCAAAAAAACGCAAATTTTTCGAATAAACGGATAAAAAAACGAAAAACCCGCTTAATTTTGATTTACTTTCGTTGCAGAATATGATAAAATAGTACTAACGTTCGCGAGGAGGAAACGAATCTCCACGTTCCGCTTGGCGACACGGGATAAAATTCCATAGGAGGATAAAAAGAAATGGAAAAGAAAGACATCATTGCAAAACACGCAACGCACGAGGGCGACACGGGCTCGCCCGAAGTTCAAATCGCTTTGTTGACGCAGCGCATCAACCACCTCAACGAGCATTTGAAATCGCACAAACAGGACAATCATTCCCGTCGCGGTCTTTTGAAGATGGTAGGTAAACGTCGCGGTCTTTTGGATTATCTGAAAGAAAAAGACATCGCAAGATACAGAGCTATCATCGAAGCTTTGGGATTGAGAAAGTAACGGAGCACGAAAGGGCGGGGTGTTTAACTCGCCCTTTTTTGTGGGTTATGCGGCGTCGGACAAGCTACGGCAAGCTTGCAAACGCACACCGCGTATATCCAAACCCCGCGCGCGGCACGGCGCGGCGCGTGGACAAGAACAAAAAAGAATAACAGAAAAAGGAGAATTAACAACAATGCCGGCATTAGAAAACAGTAAAGTATTCAAAACAGACTACGCAGGAAAAGAACTCACCGTCGAAATCGGTAAATACGCAGAGCAAGCGAACGGCGCATGCTTGGTGCGTTGCGGCGACACGGCGGTCCACGTTTCGGTATGTATGAGCGAAACGGCGAGAGAGGGCATGGACTTCTTCCCCCTTTCCGTTGACTACGAAGAAAAAATGTTCGCAGTGGGTAAAATACCCGGCGGCTTCAAAAAACGCGAGGGCAGAGCGTCGGACAAGGCGATTTTGGTCGCAAGACTTATCGACAGACCTATCCGTCCGTTATTCCCGAAAGGCATTTTCAACGACGTAGTCGTGGTAGCCACCGCGCTTTCGGTTGACCCCGACATCGCCCCCGAACCCCTCGCTATGATAGGTTCGTCGGTTGCGCTGTCCATTTCGGACATTCCTTGGGCAGGCCCTACGGGCTCGGTAATCGTTGGTTGCATCGACGGGAACTACGTCATCAACCCGACGGTAGAAGAAAAGGAAAAGAGCACCATTCACCTCTCACTCGCAGGCACGAAAGACGCAATTTTAATGATTGAGGCAGGCGCGAACGAGGTAACCGACGCAGAAATGGTCGGCGCGATTATGTACGGCCACGAAGAAATCAAAAAAGTCTGCGCGTGGATTGAAGAGATTGCCAAAGAGGTAGGTAAACCCAAGAAAGAAATGGAGTTCTACCATATCCCCGAAGAGCTTGACGCGGCGGTTAAAGCGTATGCTTATGACAAGCTCGAAAAGGCGCTCGACACGTTCGACAGACAGGAAAGACAAGCCAACCAAGCGGCAGCAGAGGCAGAGATTATCGAGCATTTCTCGGAAATCTACCCCGACCAAATGCGCGAAGTCAAGGATTCCATCTACTATATCGTAAAAGGTATCGTCCGCGCGAAAATTTTCGACAAAGGCATTCGTCCCGACGGCAGAACGCTCACGGAAGTTCGTCCCATTTGGTGCGAACACGGCATCTTACCCCGTGTACACGGCTCGGCAGTATTCACGCGCGGTCAAACGCAAGCACTCACGACCTGTACGCTCGGTATGCTCGGCGAGGCACAGAGATTAGAGGGGCTTGACGAAGAAGAAGACAAGAGATATATGCACCAATATAACTTTCCCGGCTATTGCACGGGCGAGGCGAAAGCACTCCGTAGTCCAGGCAGACGTGAAATCGGACACGGCGCGCTTGCAGAACGTGCGCTCATTCCCGTCATTCCCGACGAAAGCGAATTCCCGTATGCAATCCGCGTAGTATCGGACATCTATTCCTCGAACGGCTCGTCGTCAATGGCATCCGTTTGCGGTTCGACGATGGCGCTTATGGATGCAGGCGTTCCTATCAAAGCCCCCGTTGCAGGCTGCGCTATGGGTCTTGTCAAAGACCCCGAAACGGGCAAATACGTGATTTTGACGGACATTCAAGGACTCGAAGACTTCTTGGGCGATATGGACTTCAAAGTCGCAGGCACGGACAAAGGCATCACGGCAATCCAAATGGACATCAAGATTAAGGGCATTTCCGAAGAAATCATGCTCGACGCGATTGCACAAGCGCAAGCGGCAAGAAAGCACATTTTAGGCAAAATGCTAGAATGTATTCCCCAAGCGAACGAGGAATTGTCGGTATACGCTCCGAAGATTATCACCTTCAAAATCAACCCCGAGAAAATCGGCGACGTTGTCGGCAAACAAGGCAAAGTCATCAACAAGATTATCGAGCAGACGGGCACGAAGATTGACATTGAAGAAGACGGAACGGTATGTATCGCTTGCTACGGCGATATAGCAAACGCTAACCGCGCGAAAGCGATTGTCGAATCGATTGCGCACGACCCCGAAGTAGGCGATATGTTCGTCGGCGTGGTTGTGCGTATCCTGTCGAAAGTGGGCGCGTTCGTCGAGTTCGCACCCGGCAAAGACGGCATGGTGCACATTTCCAAGCTTTCCGAACAGCGCGTCAGCCAAGTTGAAGACGTCTTGAATATCGGCGACAAGGTAAAAGTCGAAATCATCAAAATCGGTGAAAAGGGTATCGACTTGAAACTCTTGGAGAAAATGGACTAAAAACAAAAGGCGGCGCAATTCTAAAGAATTGCGCCGCAATTTTTTAGAAACGAGGTTAAGCAAAATGGTCAAATACTCAATCGTCGTGCCCGCGTATAACGAAGAGGAAACGTTAGAGCTTTTCTACAACGCCGCAACGCCCGTTTTTGACAGGCTAAACGCGCCGTTTGAGCTAATATTCGTCAACGACGGCAGCACGGACAAAACGCAAGAAATTTTACAGCGTCTTGCAAAAGCGGACAACCGCGTCAAGGTCTGCCGTTTTTCCCGCAACTTCGGTCAACAAGCCGCGCTCCTTTGCGGCTTTGCGGAGAGCTCGGGCGAGGCGGTGATTGCAATGGACGCCGACTTGCAGGACAGCCCCGAAACCGCCTTAAAAATGATAGAGGAATGGCAAAACGGCTATGAGATAGTACACGGCAAACGCCGCACAAGACAGGGCGAATCGGCGTTCAAAAAACGCACGGCGGATTTATTCTATAAAACGGCAAGCAAACTCACAGGTTTAAGCATTCCGCAAAACGTCGGCGATTTCAAACTCTACGACAGAAAAGTCGTAAACGCGATTTTGTCTATGCCCGAGCATGACAGACTGCTCCGCACGCAAACGTCGTGGCTTGGTTTCAAACAAACCTACGTCGAGTTCGACCGCCCCGAGCGCGTCGCAGGCAAAACGCATTACACGCTCAAGAAAATGTGCAAGCTTGCCCAGTCTGGGATTTTACCCAACGCGGAAACGGGCTCGTGGTTTTCCCTCAAAGCAAGCCTTTTGCTTGGGGTTGCAAGCGTGGCGTGTTTCATAACGTTTATCGTGTTAGCCTGTTTAGGGATAGCGTTCGGCGGCTTAACCGCATGGCTGTTCACTACTGTAGGGCTTTGCTCGTCTGTGATTTTATTCGGTCAAGGTCTTTCGAATATCAAAACGGCAATGATTTATCGGGAAGTACAAAACCGCCCGAACTATATCGTAGCGGAAAAACTCACTTTCGACAAATAAAATAGGTTACTAACGTAAACCCCGAAAATTCGACTTGTAAAAAGTCGAATTTTTGTTTTTTTCGAAAAAAATGCTTGATAAAAATTTTATAATATGCTATACTACTAATGCCAAATCAACTGAATAATTAAGCAAGAGCTATTTTTATCTTTTGGGGCAATTATATTCTTTTTGCGTTATATCCATAATGAATTTGATAAAAATGCAAATTCCTGCTGGATATAGCGTAGAATTGTT
>JAFTKT010000107.1 GCA_017453145.1 Clostridia bacterium | reverse complement strand
TTTTGTTTCGTTTGATTTTGCCACAAATTATCTCTTCGAGAATTGCGGTGCACGACGTGCTTTCTTCAAGCCGTATTTCTTTCTTTCCTTTGCGCGAGGGTCGCGGGTCAAGAAACCTGCCGCTTTGAGTGCGGGACGGCTGTTCTCTTCCGCCTCCAACAATGCACGCGCAATACCAAGACGGATTGCACCTGCTTGCCCCGTGTAACCGCCGCCGATTACGTTAATCATAACGTCGTATTTGGTAGCGACGTCCACTTCGACGAGGGGTTGCTTGACGATATATTGCAACGTTCCCTGCGGGAAATAATCTTCAAACGCGCGGTCGTTGATTACAATCGTACCAGCGCCGCCGGGAATAAGACGTACTCTTGCGATTGCTTTCTTTCTTCTGCCCGTGCCCCAGAATTGAATTTTCTTTTTAACAGTTGCTTTTGCCATATTTCAATCCTCTCTTTTAGTCGATTTTGAGCGCTTCGGGTTTCTGCGCCGCGTGGTTATGTTCGCTGCCTTTGTAGACGCGCAGCTTTTTCAGCATTGCTCTGCCAAGACTGTTCTTCGGGAGCATTCCTTTCACCGCTTCGTATACGGCAAGGTCGCTCTTTTCCGCCATCATTTTCTTATAAGGGATTTCTTTCAATCCGCCGATATAACCGGTGTGGTATCTGTAAAACTTGTCTTCCAACTTTTTACCCGTCAACACTACCTTATCGGTGTTCACGACGATTACGAAATCGCCCGTGTCTACGTTGGGAGTGAAGGTCGGCTTGTTCTTGCCGCGAAGAATCGTGGCAACGCGGGACGCCAAACGACCGAGTGCAACGCCCTCTGCGTCGATGACATACCACTTTCTTTCAACCGTTTCGGCATGCGCCATATAGGTCTTCATAATGATATTACTCCTTGTTCGTGTGTATTTTCGTCGCAAGCAAAGGAAAAGGTCTGTGCTAAGTAGATTTCGCGCGAAGAACCGTTCAACTAACGGGGAAAAACGGTTTTTTCGCGGGTTTCCCGCAACTTGCTTATTTATTGTAGTATGAAACGAAATTTAAGTCAAGCTGTTTTGAGCGACTTTTTTGATTTTTTTTTATTTTTTTGAAAAAATTTTTTTTGCCCCGTTTTTTGCGTAAAAACACGCCCGTTGCTTTGTGTTTGCCTCGCCCTTTGCCGTACCGTTTTTCGCCTCTACATTATATATACTTATATACGCGTATGCGTGAATATATGCGCGAACGGGTTTTGCAAAATAAGCGCGGCTTGGAAAAATTTCCAAGCCGCGCTTATTTTCGTTTCTCGCTTTCTTTTTAGATTTTGCCTGCCGAGCCCAAAACGTTGACAATCTTGTGCTTGACCATTTCTTTCATCATCGCACGCGCGTCGCCGAGATATTGACGGGGGTCGAAATGTCCGGGCTGTTCGCTGAAATGTTTACGGATTGCCGCCGTGAACGCCACGCGAAGGTCGGAGTCGATATTGATTTTACAAACCGCCATTTGCGCCGCTTTGCGAAGTTCAGATTCGGGAATACCGATTGCGTCGGGCATATGTCCGCCAAACTGATTGACAATCGCCACCTTGTCCTGCGGCACGGACGATGCGCCGTGTAACACGATGGGGAATCCCGGTAAACGTCTGCCGATTTCTTCCAAAATGTCAAGACGGAGTTTCGGGTCTTGACCGGGCTTGAATTTATACGCGCCATGACTCGTCCCGATTGCAATCGCAAGCGAGTCAATGCCCGTTCTTTGCGTGAACTCTTCCACTTCGTCGGGGGAAGTGAACTGCGCGTCTGCCGCCGCAACGTTCACGTCGTCCTCAATTCCTGCAAGCTTACCAAGCTCCGCTTCTACCACAACGCCGTGGTCATGCGCGTATTCCACGACCTTTTTCGTAATCGCGATATTTTCCTCCCAAGCATGCGACGAGGCGTCAATCATAACCGACGTAAAGCCGCCGTCAATCGACGCTTTACAAATTTCGAAATCCGCGCCGTGGTCAAGGTGCATCGCAACGGGAATATCGTTCGTTTCCACCGCCGCTTGCACGAGGTGCTTTAAGTATACGGGGTTCGCATACTTTCTCGCGCCCGCAGATACTTGCAAAATAACGGGCGATTTTTCTTCGTTCGCCGCTTCCACAATCGCTTGAATCATTTCCATGTTGTTCACGTTGAACGCGCCGATAGCGTATTTACCCGCATAAGCTTTTTTGAACATTTCGGTAGTAGTTACCAAAGGCATAATAAAATTCCTCCAAAAGTTTTTTTATCCGTGTATTATTATAGACTATTTTCCGATAAAAAGCAATCGGAAAAGGGGGTTTTGTCGAATTTTTTTATTTATTTATCGCCCGCGCGGATTGTCCATCATTTTATTCCACGCAATGACGCGGAAACAATTCGTTGCGGGACGCACCCGCCACACTAATCTCCCCAAAGCACCCGCGCAATGTCGAGCACTTCGCTCGGCGTTTGCGCGCGGAATAACCGTTCCTTTGCCGCCGCCGCGCCGCGCTCGCCCTTGACGTAGAACGCCGCCATTTTACGCATAAACACCGTCGTAAACCGTTCGTCAAATACCTGCTCCGTCCATTTGAGCTGTTTTTCAAACATTGCAAGCTTACTCTCGCGCGCCCTGCCCGTCAAATCGCAAAAGATTTGCGGGTCGAACAGCGCCGCACGCGCCACCATAACCCCGTCTGCGCCCGTTTTTTCGAGCAAGTTTTCGGCGTCTGCCACCGAAAACACGCCGCCGTTGGCAAGCACGGGCACGTCCACCCCCGCTTTTGCCGCCGCAATCTCTTCAAAATGCACGTCGCCTGCGTAAAATTTTTCACGCGTTCTGCCGTGCACGGTCAATAACCTCGCACCTGCCCCTGCCATACGCTTTGCGAACTCTGCCGCGAAATACTCCCCCTCGCGCACGCCAATGCGGAATTTTACGGTGATGATTTTTCCGCTTTTGACGCATTCTTGCACTATTTTTTCCGCCAAAACGGGGTTTTCGAGGAGCGCACTGCCCTCGCCGTTTTTATAGATTTTCGGTACGGGACAGCCCATATTTATATCGACGACGGGAAAGGGCGCAAGCTTTTCGTGCTCGCACGCCGCGCGCATAATCGCAGGCTCGCTCCCGAAAATTTGCGCCGCGCAAACGCCCTCGTTTTCTTGGGTATACAGCAATTCCGCCGTGTTGTCGCTGCCGTATTTTAAGCCCTTTGCGCTCACCATTTCCGTGTAGCAAAGCCCCGCGCCGTAGCCCTTGCAAAGCCGACGGAACGGATAATTCGTATAGCCCGCAAGCGGGGCTAAAAACACGTTGTTCGGGGCAATCAACTCGCCGATGCGGATTTGTTTTAATTGCATACACGCAAGCTCCCAACCGTATAAAAACCGTCCGTTTCTTCCACGTTCATGCAAAGCGCGAGCTTTCCTGCCGCCGTAGAAATTCCGAACGCAACCGTATATTCACCCTTTTCCAGCGTTTCGGGCAAATCGAGCTTTACCTTTTCAGCGTATTCCCCCTCCAACCAACTCCGCGCGTCAAGCGAGGTCGGCAAATCGTAAACCGTTTGCCCGTTTGTCAAACGAATAAACACGGTATTTTCGTTATAAATGGGCGCAACGCCGTAATTTTTGATTTTGAAAGAAACGCAAAGCTTTTCGCCCGCTTTTGCGCTTTCGGGCATGGAAAACTCCGTCAAGCCGTAGT
>JAFTKT010000009.1 GCA_017453145.1 Clostridia bacterium | reverse complement strand
TTCAAATCCCTTTCTCTGCGCCAAAATAGAGGCTTGGAAAAATCCAAGTCTTTATTTTTTTAATTTATTCGTTTTTTATTTTGTAAAAATTTCAAAAGGTGTTATAATAACAATGAAACAAATCAAACGGAGAAAGAAAATGAAATATATTTTAGCGATTGACCTTGGCGGTATGAGCGCAAAGAGCGGATTGTTTACCCTTGCCGGCGAACTTCTTTGCGAGGATAAAATTGCAACGAACGTTGCCGACGGCTTTGACGGAACACTTGAAAAGCTTGCAATTTTAGCAAAACGCTTGGCAAAAAAAGCGAACGTAGATTTCCAACAAGTGCAGGCAATCGGCGTGGGCGCGCCCGGCGTTGTGAATAGTAACAGCGGGGTTATATTGCGTTGGACAAACTACGCTTGGTCAGACGTACCTTTTGCGGAAAGATTATCTTCGCTCACAGGCAAGCCCGTTGTGGTCGCCAACGACGCGAACGTCGCCGCGCTCGGCGAGGCGAAATTCGGCGCAACGGCAGCCTATCAAAGCAGTATACTTCTCACAATCGGCACAGGCGTAGGTGGTGGCATGGTTTTTGACGGAAAGCTTATCGAAGGGTATCAATCGGCAGGCGCGGAGCTTGGGCATATCACCATTCGCGAGGGCGGAATTCCGTGTGCGTGCGGGCGTCTTGGTTGCTATGAAAAATACGCCTCTGCAAGTGCGCTTATTTTACAAACGCGCCACGCAATGGTGGAAAATCTGGACAGCGTAATGTGGGAGCTGACAGGCGGCAAAATTGAAAACGTAGACGGCACAACGGCTTTTGCCGCCGCAAGACAAGGGGACGAAACGGCGAAAAAAGTAATTGAACAATTCGTTTCGTATCTCTCGGAAGGGATTGCCGACTTCGTGAACATTTTACGCCCCGAAGCAATCGTGCTCGGCGGTGGAATTGCGAACGAGGGCGAGGCGTTGTTCGAGCCTTTGCGCAGAGCCGTTGACGCGAGAACGTATATTGCGATGGACATTGTCCCCTTAAAAATTGTCGGCGCAAAGCTCGGCAATAAAGCGGGAATTTACGGCGCGTTTAGTATGGCGAAAGAAAAATTTGCACAAACTAATCCTTGATGGAAACAGAAGAGCTTATATTTTATCAAATTTATCCACGCAGTTTTTGCGATTCCAACGGCGACGGTATCGGCGATATTCGAGGTATTATTTCTAAAATGGATTACCTCAAAGCGCTCGGTATCAACGCCGTTTGGCTTTCCCCGTGTTTTCCGAGCCCGAACAAGGACAACGGCTACGACGTATCCGACTATTGCGCGATTTCGCCCGAGCTTGGCACTATGCAGGATTTCGAGCAAATGCTCGCGATGTTTCACAAGAACGGCATAAAACTGATTCTCGATTTCGTGGCAAATCACACCTCGACGGAGCACGAATGGTTTCAACAATCGCGGAGTGCAAAAGACAACCCTTACCGTAATTATTATATTTGGCGCAAACAACCGCCGAACGACTGGAAAAGCCTGTTCGGCGGTTCGGCTTGGGAATACGACGAAACGACGGGGGAATACTATCTTCATTCCTTTGCCAAAGAACAAGCCGATTTGAATTACGAAAATCCTAGCGTTCGCAAAGAAATGCAAAACGTTATCGATTTTTGGGCGGAAAAAGGCGTAGACGGTTTTCGTTGCGACGTGCTCGATATGATTGCAAAGGATTTTATAAAACACAAAAACGGCAACGGAACGCGCTTGCATGAATATATACGCGAACTTTTTGGGCGTAAAAAAACGTCGCGACTATTCACGGTCGGTGAGTGTTGGGGGTCTTCCGCTAAAAACGTAGCCTTATTTTGCGCGCCTGAACGTAGGGAATTGACAGCCGTATTTAATTTCGAGCATTTATGCTTACAAAACGACCGTTTTTCGCCACGAAAGCCCAAACTTCGAACGGTTTGTCAAAGAATGGCAAAATGGCAGAAATTAATGCAAAAAAACGGTTTGCTGCCAACCCTGTTTTTAGAAAATCATGACCAGCCGCGCAGCGTAAGCCGTTTCGGCGACGATAAAAAATACCGCTATGAAAGCGCAACGGCGCTCGGCGCGCTCGTGTTGCTCCATAGAGGCATACCTTTCCTTTATCAAGGCGAAGAAATCGGCATGACAAATTCACACCACAAAACAATAGAGGATTTCGACGATATTGAAACGAGGAACTACTATTTTGAAAAGAAAGATAAAATGCACCAAGACGTTTTATTGCGAAACGTGAACGCGGGCACTCGCGACAACGCTCGTCGGGCAATCGCTTGGACGGAAGAGAACGTTGCAACGTATTTGCCTGCGTATTCGGAAAAAGAACGCGTAAACGTCCACAAAGATTTGCAAGCGGAAAAATCCGTGTATGGGTTTTATCAAAAGCTGATTGCCTTGCGAAGAAACGCGGCGTGTTTTACGCGCGGGGAATACCGTTTGATTGCCTTAAAAAATTATTACCGTTTTGAACGGCGTTTTCAAGGCGAAACTTATCAAATAATCGTTTGCTTTGCAAAGCCCTGCCGTTTGCCGAAACTCAAAGGCGAGCTTGTTTTGAATAACTACAAAACAATAGGTTCGAGGTTAAAGCCTTATCAAGTTTTGGTGTATAAAAAACCGTCGGGCGAATAACCCGACGGTTTTTATCAAAGCGTTTCGACGTTTATGAGGTTGGAGTTGCCGCTCTTGCCGTTTGGCGTACCGCCCGTGATTACGATAACGTCGCCTTTTTTCGCAAGACCGCTGGATAGCGTTTTTTGTTTTGCGAAATAGAAAAGTATATCGACGGAGGAATATTCTTCCGCCATAACGGGTAAAACGCCCCAACTCAATGCAAGCTTTCTATAAGCGTGTATATCCGTTGTAATGCCGAGAATATTGATATTCGGTCTAAATCGCGACACCATGCGCGCCGTTGCGCCCGTGAGCGTGCAGACGACAATCGCTTTTGCGTTCAAATCCTTTGCGAGCGTTGCGGCGGAATGGGACAGTGCTTCGGAGGAATTACGGATAGAGAAATTCTCAATCGATTGAATATATTCCACGTGATTTTCCGCGCGTTCGACGATTTTAGCCATTGCCATAACCGATTGCACGGGGTATTCGCCCGCCGCCGTTTCCCCCGAAAGCATAACGGCGGAAGTGCCGTCGTACACGGCGTTTGCAACGTCAGAAATTTCCGCACGCGTCGGACGAGGATTATGAATCATTGATTCGAGCATTTCCGTTGCGGTAATCACGCGTTTTCCGTGAATACGGCATTGATTGATAATATATTTTTGAATATCGGGCAATTCCTCGTAGGGAATTTCCACACCCAAGTCGCCGCGCGCGACCATAATCCCGTCGGAAACCTCCATAATATCGAGCAGGTTATTCACGCCCGCGCGGTTTTCAATTTTCGCAATCACGTCGATATGCGCACCGCCGTTCGCTTTCAAAAACGCTTTGGCGTCCTTGACGTTTTGCGCGTTGGATACAAACGAAAGAGCAACGAAATCAACGTCCTGTTCGATGCCGAATAATAAATCGGCTTTATCCTGTTCGGAAAGGAAATCGACGTGCAATTCCTTGTCGGGGAAAAACATAGATTTTCGGTTAGACAGCTCGCCGCCGATTTCGACCGTACAAACGACGTTGGGCGCGCATACGGACAAAACGCGAAAGACCATCATACCGTTATTCAGCAGGATTTTATCGCCCGCCGACAGGTCGTTGCAAATCCCTTTATAGGAAACGCTCACGCGGCTACAATCGCCCTCAATCTCGTCTGTTGTGAACGTAAACTCGTCGCCTTGTTTTAACACAACTTTTCCGTCTTTGAAAGTTTTGATGCGGAATTCAGGACCTTTGGTGTCCAAAAGAATGGGCAAAGGCACGCGCAATTCCTCGCGCGCCTCTTTAATCAGTTTAATTATTTTTGCATAGTCCTCGTGCGTGCCGTGCGAAAAATTCAAACGGATTACGTTGCAACCCGCGTTTGCAAGCGCAACGATTTTTTCTTTCGTATCGCTGGCAGGACCGATAGTGCAGATAATTTTTGTTTTTTTCATAAGTTCTCCATCGTAAAGCCGATTTGATTTTTACCAAGCGGCTTGCCAAAAATTTTCTTTACCATTTTACTCTTTTTTTTATAAAAAAGCAAGGGAAAACAGATGCTTTTTTCAAAAGAAAATGGTATAATAGAAAAAGATTTGAGTTTGTTATACGGTCGCGGTGTCTTTACAGACAATGAGGAAAGTCCGAGCTGCACAGGACAGGGTGCCTGATAACGTCAGGTGAAGGCGACTTCAAGGAAAGTGCAACAGAAATAAACCGCAGGGGTTCCCCTGTAAGGATGGAAAGGCGAGGTAAGAGCTCACCGATACTGCGGTAACGCGGTATGCCATGTAAACCCCACCCGCTGCAAGATTGGGTATCCGTCAAATAGGGCTGTCCGTCCGACGGAATACCGTGAATATCGCTTGAACTTGTCGGCGACGGCAAGTCTAGATAAATGACCGTACACGACAGAACTCGGCTTACAGACAGACTCAAATCCCTTTTTTGCATAAATTCAGGCATCGCGTTGAGGCCTGAATTTTTTTATCATAGTACAAACCGTCGGAAACATAGGATAAAACTGACGTTACCGCATAAAGCGGGTTAGGAGGTGGTATTGCTGTGTTTCTTGATTTTCTATGGCTGATTTTAGGTAAAATCGTATTTTTCACAGGTGCAATCGGGAATAAGAACTCGTTTGCAAAGCCGTTATCAAAGGAAGAGGAAGAAAAATATCTCGCGCTCGTGGCACAAGGCGACAAAGAAGCGAAAGATATTTTAATCAAGCACAATATGCGTTTGGTGGCGCATATCGCCAAAAAATACACGGGCGCGGCGGAAACGGACGATTTGCTCTCCGTCGGTAGTATCGGGCTTATCAAGGCAATCGGCACGTATAAAGAGGGACGGGGCACGACGCTTGCAACGTATACGGCTCGTTGCATTGAAAACGAGATTTTAATGCTTATCCGTGCGAATAAAAAGCATAAAAACAATCTTTCGTTATCCGACCCCGTCGGCACGGATAAGGACGGGAACGAGCTTACGCTTATGGATTTACTCTTTGAAAAAGAGGATTGCGTATTCGAGCAGGTAGAGCGCTCAGTACAAAGAGAACGACTGCTCGTTCAAATCCAAAAAATTCTGACGGAACGCGAATACAAGATTCTATGCCTGCGCTACGCGCTCAAAGGCGGTATACCGTTACCGCAAAGAGAGGTTGCAAACCTTTTGAAAATATCGCGTTCGTATATTTCCAGAATTGAAAAACACGCAATAGAGAAATTACGCGCCAAACTTCGCGCGGAGGAATTTATGGAATAACCAAAGCGGGGCGGCGCAAGATTGCGCCGCCCCGCTTGACTTATATCATGCTTTCGGGAGATAATATTTTATTGATTTCTTGGTCGGATAATACGTTTTCCTCTAACAGAATTTTGCGAATATTTTTTCCTTCGTTGAGTGCTTTTTTGGCAAGCGCCGCCGCTTTCGTATATCCCAAATACGGACA
>JAFTKT010000106.1 GCA_017453145.1 Clostridia bacterium | reverse complement strand
GGGGATATTTGTAAATTGCAAAACGTTTTGCTTTGTAATCATTTTATCTATGCGCCAAAGGGCGTCTACGATTACTACGGTAGTGGAAAGCTCGCACAGCTCCTGCGCGCGGGTATAGGCGGTGGAGAAGAATGAGCAGAATAAGCAGAAATAGCAGAAAAAACAAACCGCAAAAAACCGATTTCCGCGCCTATTTTTTAAGGCTGTTCGATAAATACGACTTGCGCAACGAGCGACAGTTTCATTATTTTTGGAAATGCCTGATTTTTATTGCGCTGGTTATTGTGGAAATAACGCTTGTGCTCGGTCATCTGTATAAATTCGGGTTCGATAATAGGTTCGTGCTGTTATTATGCTTTGGCGGCGCGTTATTGCTCGTCGACGGCGGAAAGCTGTTTCTTGCACCGCGTGGAAAATTACGCGTTGCGCTATATGCAATCGAAGCGGTGTTCGCCTGTTCGTTTACGTTCGTAACCGATAGCGGCGCGGCAATGTTTATCTACGTGCTCGTGTTGACGGAGCTGTATTTCAGCGCGGAGCGCACCAAACCGTCGATTATTCTGTTCGCGGTCGCCGTACCCTTATACGTCGGAACGTATTTAATCCAAAACTACGTGTTATTCTCGTCAAACAAGGAGCTACTGCCTCTTTTGACCGATTTAATTTCGGCGGTGTTCACGCTGATTTTGCATTTTGTGGTCGTGCAGGTAGGCTTGGCGTTTTACAGACAGTTTTTGCGGTTAGAGCGCGCACTCAAAGAGCTGGACGAAAGTCAAAAGGAATTGCAAAAAGCGTATGCGGTGGTGGCGGAGGTAACGGCGCTGGAAGAACGACAGCGTATTGCCAAAGAAATCCACGATACGGCGGGGCATTCGATTACGACGGTAATCATGCAAACGGAGGCGGCAAAGCTAATCATCGAGGGGAATCCCGAAGAGGCGAAAAACAAGATTGTCGCGGCGAATTTACAAGCTAAGCACGCGCTTGAAGAATTGCGCGACAGCGTACATTTGCTTTCGGGCGGGCGGGAAAACGAAACGCTTAAAACTGCGCTTGAAAATATTATTCACGAGTCCACCGACGGCACGGGGATTACGGTGCGTTCGGAGATTGAAGAGCTTGTCGTGTCGCCCGCCAAACACCGTTTTTTGTGTAATAGCCTCAAAGAGGGGATTTCCAACGGTCTGCGGCACGGGAATGCGACGGCGTTTTGGTTTGAGCTCAAAGCGTACGGCGATAAACTGCGCTTTTTGCTTTCGGATAACGGCAAGGGCGTGGAAAAGGACTGGTCGCTCGGGTTTGGGTTAACGGGTATGTCGGACAGAGCGAAATCGCTTGGCGGCGAAGTGCGATTTGCCGTAGACGAGGGGTTTGAGCTCATCATTGAATTGCCCCTTGATAAAAGATAGGAGGAGAGATATGTCGAATACAATCCGCGTTTTGGTGGTAGACGACCAAGAAGAGCTTGCAAAAGAACTAAAAAGCGTTTTGGAAACGGACGAAGAGCTTGCGGTTGTGGGGCTCGCAACCGACGGGTTTGACGCGCTGGAAAAAATGCCCGCATGCGCGCCCGACGTCGTGCTTATGGATATACGTATGCCGAATATGAACGGCGTCGTTGCCACTCGCCGCATTAAAGAAGAGTATTCGCAGACAAAGGTTGTGATTTTGACGACGTTTGACGACAGCGATTATATCCTGAACGCTATCAATAACGGCGCAAGTGGGTATTTGCTCAAAGACATGGGCAGTACCGCGCTTTTGAGCGCGGTCAAGAACGCGTATGCGGGGGACACGATTTTGCCCGCAAAAATCGCCCGACGTATTACCGACGCGGCAAGCCGCGTGGCGGCGGACCGTGAAATTAAGCTTGCAAGAGCCTTTTCGCTTTCCGACCGCGAAGTGGAGATTGCGCTGATGATGTACGAGGGGTTTACCAACCGTCAAATTTCTTCGGCATTAAAGCTGTCGGAGGGTACGACGCGGAACTACGTTTCTTCTATCTATATCAAAACGAACAGTGAAAACCGCGCGGAGGCGGTGCAAGCCATCAAGGCGATTTTATAAAACGGGGCAGGCAGGTATGTATCGAACGGTTATTTTTGATTTGGACGGCACGCTTTTGGACACGCTCGACGATTTGACGGACGCGGTCAATCACGCCCTTTCGGCGTTTGGGTTGCCCTTGCGCACGAAAGAGGAGGTGCGCGTATTCGTTGGGAACGGGATTGCGAATTTAATCAAACGCGCAATCGGGTACGAGCATCCGAAGTTTGAGGAAGTATTACAAGAATTCCGTGTTTTCTACGGCGAGCATTGCAAAGACAAAACGAAAGAATATGCAGGCATTACACCCTTGCTCAAAGAACTCAAAGCAAGGGGCGTGAAGACGGCGGTGGTATCGAATAAAGCGGATTTTGCCGTGAAAAAGCTCGCGGCGGAGTATTTTCCCGACCTGTTGGAAACGGCGGTGGGAGAAAACGAAGCGGCGGGGATTGCCAAAAAGCCCGCGCCCGATTCTCTGTTTGCCGTGATGAAACAGCTAAATGCAGAAAACGCCACGACGGTATACGTTGGGGATTCGGAAGTGGATATTCAAACGGCGAACAATGCGGGGGTTGCTTGTATTTCCGTCGTTTGGGGATTTAAGGACGAAAGGTTTTTGAAAGAGAACGGCGCAAAAACGCTCGTTTCCGCGCCCGAAGAAATTTTGGGGTTTTGTGAGGTATAAAAAATGCAAGGGATAGAAAAACTTATCGGCAACACGCCGCTTGTGGAACTGAAAAAAATCCAAGAAAAGCACGGCTTGCAAGCGAAAATTTACGCCAAGCTCGAATGGTATAACCCCGCAGGCTCGATAAAGGACAGGGTCGCCAAAGCGATTGTGGACGACGCGGAAAAGACGGGCAGATTGCAAAAGGGCGGCACGGTAATCGAGGCAACGAGCGGGAATACGGGTATTGGTCTTGCGCTCGTGGCGGCGGCACGCGGCTATAAAGCGGTGATTGTCATGCCAAATTCCATGAGTGTCGAACGGCAAAAGCTGATAAAAGCCTACGGCGCGGAAATCGTCTTGACGGACGGTTTGCTCGGCATGAAAGGCGCGGTGGAAAAGGCAGAGGAGCTGCAAAAGAATACGCCTAATTCCGTGATAGCGGGGCAGTTTGACAATCCCGCAAACGCGAGAGCGCATTATGAAACGACGGGCAGGGAAATCCACGCGCAGACCATTGGAAAAACGGATATATTCGTGGCAGGCGTCGGCACGGGCGGTACGATTACGGGCGCGGGACAATATCTCAAAGAACAAAACCCGCAAACGCGGGTAGTGGCGGTTGAGCCTGCCGCCTCGCCTTTGCTTTCCAAAGGCTATGCGGCGGGACACGGTATACAGGGTATCGGAGCGAATTTTGTGCCGAGCGTGTTGAATAGAGAAATCTACGACGAAATCGTTTCCGTAACGGACGAGGCGGCGATTTGCTATGCACGGGAGGCGAGCGTGGTCGAGGGATTGTTCGTCGGGATTTCGTCGGGTGCGGCGCTTGCGGCGGCGGTAGAAATCGCGGCGCGCGAAGAAAACGCAGGGAAAAATATCGTCGTGATTTTCCCCGACGGCGGGGGCAGGTATTTGTCCACCGATTTAGTGGAATAAAAAGATGTTTGCATAAAAACAGTCAACCGATGGACGGGAAACTTAAAAAACCGCCCAAAGGCAGAATTGCCTTTGGGCGGTTTCGTTTTGATTTTGTTTTGAAATTACTCGCCTTTGAAGGGGAGAAGAGCCGCGATTCTCGCGCGCTTGATAGCGGTTGCGAGAAGTCTTTGATGCGCCGCGCACGTGCCGCTCATTCTGCGGGGGAGGATTTTACCGCCCTCCGTGATGAATTTCTTCAAACGGTTTACGTCTTTATAATCGATGGCGTCAATCTTTTCTTGGCAGAATGCGCAAACCTTTTTACGGGGCGCTTTCTTGAATACCTTTTTAACGGGTGCTTTTTCTTCCATTTCCGTTTTCTCCTTGTTTAGATTTGTTTCCCTTGTCTTTTAGAAGGGAATGTCCGAATCGTCGTCCATTGCTTGCAACACGGGCTTGCGCTTGGGCGCGCTCATTCTCGGCGCGTCGTCCGTTTCGTCGAACGAATCGCCCGTCGCTTTCGGCGTGAGGAACTCAACGTCCTGCACGATAATATCCACAGCGGTGCGTTTTACGCCTTGATTATCCTCGTAGTTGCGGAGCTGAACGCTACCTGCTACGGCAACCTTGTTGCCTTTCTTGGTGTAACGCGCAATCGTTTCCGCCAAAGACCGCCAAGCGGTGCAGTTGAAGAAATCCGTCTGTCTTTCTCCGTCCTGCGAGGCATAGTTACGGTTTACGGCGATTGCAAAGTGGCAAACTGCCACGCCGGACGCCGTTTCCGTGAGTTCGGGGTCGCGCGTTAAGTTTCCGATTAAAAATACTCTGTTCATATCTTTCTCCCTACCTTATCAGTTGAGCTTGGTAATCAAACGACGAACGACGTCCGCGTCGATACCAGCTACACGCTTCAACTCTTCTACTACTTTTCCGTCTGCTTCGAACGTCATAAGAACATAGTAAGCTTCGTTTTTGAAGTTGATAGGGTAAGCCGTTTTCTTCGTACCCCACTTGTCTGTGGATACGACTGCGCCGCCCATAGATTTGACGACGTTCTCATACTTCGCAAGCTTCGCTTCCTTTGCCTCATCCGTTAAATCGTTGTTGAGCAGATAGAGCATCTCGTATTTAGCCATATTTTTCACCTCCTGGTCTTATTCGGCATATCACGCGGATATGCAAGGTTTTTGGGCTTTTTCAAGCCGCGTAGAACTATTATAGACGATTTTCGACGATTAGTCAATCAATTTTGCGCGCGTTTATAAAGAAATTTTGTATTTTTATGCCGAAACGCCTGCGGCGTTTGTCAAGTCGAGCATTGCGCCGATATACAGCATCAGCTGTTCGACGTTCAAATCGCCCACGTGGTCCTCGTCCGTCAAATCGCCGTCGAGATTATCCGCGCGCACGTCTACGCCGTTTTGCTTAATCGTTACTTCTTTTTTCACGAGCGTCGGCACTTGCGCACCGCCGACGGTTTTCATTTCTACCGTATTGATTTCACCGACGATTATTTTATTCAAGGTATCGTCGTCAAGCCCCGTTACCATGCCGTCGAGCTTCAATTCGCGGACGGAGGCAAGGTGCACGTTGTTAGACAGATAGTCCATCATGGAATCGAGTTCGGTAACCGTGTGGTGGTGATTGATAGTAAACGAACCGTCCGTTTCGCGTTCCATGAGCATATATTTCCAAGAGCCCGTGAGCGCCTTGTCAAGTTCGGAACGGATAATCTTTCCTTCTCCGTCGAACACGGTCAGCTCGTTGTTTTTAATATCGAGGAATTTCGCGTTTTCCACGACGTTGCCGCTGCTGTCAATCGGCTGATAATTTGCGTTCACGCGATAAGAGCCTTTGTTCGTGCGATAGTGGAACTGGTCGCCGAACACGTCGTCAAGCGAAAGGGCGTCGATGGCGCTCGGCAAATCGTCAATCGTCTCTTTGCCAAGATGTTTGAGGATTTTATTGTCGCCGACTTCCATAACGTCTTGCAGGCGCAGTCTGCCCGTTAATTTGGACAAAACTTCCGCTTTTTGCATATCCCCGATTGTCGTGGGCGCATAATACAGCTTTTCGCCGTTTTGGCTCACGTAGTAAAGCGTTGCGTCGTGCTTGGTCGTAGTCGAACCGCTGACGACCTTGACAGGCAACGTACCCAAGCTCGCATCTGCGGTTAAAGTATAGGTCGCGCCGTCTTGCGTATAGCTTTGCGTGCCGCTCGGCGTCGCGTTTTGTATGAGTTCGCCGTATTCGTTGTAGACTTTTCCGTCATATAAAGCCACCCGTTTTTGGAGGGGAGTAATCGCGTTTTGCGTATCGACGGAATAGTGTACGTCTTGCTTGCCGTAGAGCAGGTACATAACGATAGTATCTTCGGTGTCTGCGGGGATAATATCCGCGAGCGCAATGCCGTTGATTAAGTCGTTGCCTTGTTCGCGCAGGTCTTTAATCGTGCGTTTTCTCGTCCCGTCATAGGCAATCGATTTGAGGATTGCGTGGGAATCGTCGTTCAGTTTCAATGCCGATTCGAGCGTGATGCTGTTGATTAAATTCTCCGATTCGCCCTCCAAACTCCCCATCGTCGTTTTCGGATAACGGATAATTCTCGGCGTTTCGTCTGCCGTGAACGCGTAGTATTTCCCGTCGTCCGACAGCTTTTTCACTACCTGTTTCTTGCCGTCTTGAAAGGTCAAAAGATAGGTATTTTCCTGTCCCGTAACGGGCGCTACGCTTTTGAGTGCGAGCTGCTCGCCGTTGTCGTTGTAGAAGTTCGTGCCGTCGCTAGTCGTATAGAACACTTGGTTCATGGTAACGCCGTTCGACGTTTGCGTATAGCGGTGCGCCGCGCCGTAGAACAGGGTACGCATAATTTCGTCTTTCGGGTTACCCATAATCGTATCGAGCGGCAAGTTGTCAATGCGCGCGTCGAGTTCTTCGTTCAAAAGTCCGCCGAGCGTGAGCGGCTTGCTGTCGCCGAGCATTTCGTATTTTCCGTTCTTAATTTCGTAGTCAACGCCCTCCGTGCCGTAGCAAATGGCGGTGAGCAGGTCGCTTGTCTCAAAACCGAGCGATTCGAGCAAAGTCGGCAGGGGCATGTCAATCACTTTCACGGTCAGATAATCCACTAAATACTTCTCGTCGTAGTCTTCGGTTACTACCGTTTTTACAAGCACTTTATCCATAAGCTCGTCTGTCGTCGTTTCAATGCCGAACGAGGCGAGCAACTCCACCAAGCCGCCCTCGCTTTCCACGAACGTCTTGATAAAGGGGGAAATATCGTTCAAATCGTTGAGCGTGCCGTTGCCCTCGCTGATTTTGGTAACCACGCCTGCAACGCCCTCGAACAAGCCTACGAGCGTTTTGTCCGCGTATTCGTCTGAAAGATAGTCGGAAAGGGGGATTTCCAAGCCCGAAAGGTTGGTAACAGTGTCCGCCGCGTCTTTGATTTTAATTTGCGTTGCGACGTAATACCCCGCAAACGCCACGCCGCCGAGTCCGCCGACGATACCTATGATAATGCCGAGAAAAAGCGCGACGATTTTTCCAAGCAGTCCGCCTTTCTTCTTGACGATTACTTTCGGTTTTTGTTCAAGCTCTAAATCCTCGTATTCATAATCTATTTCATGTTGCGCCATGTATGTATCCGCTCCTTGATTACTTTCTATACATTATTATAGCGTATCTGTCGGCAAATTGCAAGTATTTCTGTTAAAATTGTAAAAAAAAGAACGGCGCGCGTTAAAAAACGCCGCCGTAAACAAGCTGATTTTGCGTGATTTTAGATAAAAATGGGGATTTTAGCTAAAAATACCACGTCTTTTCTGTTCGCCGCCTCGTCTTCGGCGAGTACAAACGCTTTTTTGTGAACAATGCCTTCTGCTTTTTCCACGAGCGCCTCCAAACCTTTGAGCGACGCGCCCGTCGAAACGACGTCGTCTACAATCCCGACTTTCTTGCCTTTCAAAAGCTCTGCGTCGTGTTTGGAAAGATAGAACGTTTGCGCTTTGCCCGTCGTAATCGACGATTCGATAGTAAGCTCAATCCCGTCTTGCATATACAGTTTTTTGCTCTTTCTCGCAACGGCATAATACCGCATACCAAGCTCGCGCGCCACGCAGTGTGTGAGCTGTAAGCCTTTGGATTCGGCGGTCAACAGCACGTCGCAATCGGCAACGAGCGGCGCGAGTTTTTTCGCGCAATGCTCGGTGAGCGTGCTATCCCCGTGCAGATTAAAAAAGGCAATCGAAATGCCGCTCGGTAGGGGCAGAATGGGTAAGTTGGCTTCAAAACCTTGTATGTCAACGGTATGGTATTTCATAATTCGTATACACTCCTTTGGGTGTTTCCCAAATTATTTTAACATATTTTTTCACGAAAGTAAACGGATTGAGGGGGATTATTTGACATTTTTTTCAAAGTATGCTAAAATAGTAAGAAAAGGAGTTCGCGCATGAACGAAATCACGGAAATTACTCCACAGATAAAGGATAAACGCCGTTGCAACGTGTATATCGACGGCAGGTTTTGTTGTGGCTTAACGCTCGAGACCGCCGTGAAATACCGTTTGAAAGTCGGCGAGGTGATTTCTCCCGAACGCCTTTCGGAAATCCAGCTCGAAAGCGAGAAAAACGTCGCGCTCGACAAGGCGCTCACACACATTTCCGCAAGTAAAAAAACGGAAAAACAGGTGCGCGATTTTTTAAGCGGCAAGGGGTATTTGCCCGCTGTTTGCGACTACGTTTTAGAAAAAATGCGCGGCTACGGGTTTGTGGACGATAAGGACTACGCAAAGGACTACGTGCAATTTTCCGCGAGTAAAAAGGGCGGCAAACTCATTAAAATGGAGCTCAAAGCCAAAGGCGTGGGCGAGGACGAAATCGACGCCGCGCTCGACGGGCTCGAAGCAGAACAACAATTCCAAGCGGCGCGGCGTATTTTAGAAAAATATATGCGCGGCAAAACGGCAGACAGAGAAACGCTCGCCAAAGCCTATCGGCACGTGATGAGCAAGGGCTTTGACTACGACACGGCGAAATCGGCGTTGACCTCGCTGTTCGACACGGACGACGAATGAGAGGGGCAGGGTTGAGATGAAACGTATATTTTTAGAGGAAACCCCCTCCACGAACGACTACGCGAAAGCGCGGCGCAAAGATAAAGAAAACTTGCTCGTGGTGGCGAAAAGGCAGACGGGCGGCAGAGGCACGAAAGGCAGAAACTTTTCTTCTGGCACGGGCGGCGTGTATCTTTCGCGTTTAGAATTTTACGAAAACTTCCCCGCAAAAGACGCGTTCCGTATCATGCAGGGTGCGGCGGCGGCGGTGTGTGAAACGCTTTCGTCGTTTGGCGTAACTCCCCAAATCAAGTGGCCGAACGACGTGTACGTAAACGGTAAAAAAATTTGCGGTATTTTGATAGAAAACACCTTTTGTGGGTATTTGATTTCCTCGTCCGTCGTAGGCATCGGGCTCAACGTATGTAACCGTTTGCCTGTCGAGCTTTCGTCGATTGCGACGAGCTTATGCCTTGAAACGGGCAAAGAAATTGGCGTAGACGAGGTCGTCGAACGTCTGTTAGAGGTTTGGGGACGGGAAAATATCCACGAACGCTACGCGCAATATCTTGGTTGGCTCGGCGAAGAAATCACGCTGATTATCGGCGAGAACGAGGGAAAGATAGAAGCCACTCTGCTCTCGGTGGATAGCGAGGGCGGGCTTTGGGCGTGCGTAGACGGAAAAGAAAAGCGGTTCGTGGCGGCAGAGGTATCTTTGCGCGTTGCGAACAGCGCGGAGGAGGAATTATGAACGAGCCTGTAACGTTGACGAAGAATTACGTGTCGGGGCTATTGCCCAAACGCAAACGGAATACGCACAAGGGCGACTACGGGAAGGCGGCGATTGTCGGGGGTAGCGAGGCGTATACGGGTGCGGCGTATTTATCGGCGGCGGCGTGCGTGCGTTCGGGCGCGGGGTATACCGCGCTGTTTGTGCCCGAAACGATTTTCCCTTATTACGTGTTGAAAATTCCCGAAGTGTTGCTCAAAAAACAGGGCAACCCTGCCGAGCTGTTGTCTTATGACTCGATTGCCTACGGTATGGGTATGGGCGTATCGCGAGAGGTGGCGGACGGCGCGGTTTGGCTCGTTGAAAACTATGCAGGTAAACTGATTTTAGACGCAGACGCGCTCAATTCGCTTGCTAAATACGAAAATATAGCCGCGTTGTTTTCGCGCAAACAATGCGACGTGTTGTTGACGCCGCACGTGAAAGAATTTTCCCGCCTTTCGGGCGAGAGCGTGGAGGAGATTTTGAAAAAGGGCTTGACGGCGGCGGAGGCGTTTTCGGAAAGGCACGGCGTGGGCGTGCTGTTAAAAAACGCGTATTCGGCGATTAGTTGTCAAGGCAAAACGCTCGTCAATACGCGCGGCACGGCAGGACAGGCAAAGGGCGGCACGGGCGACGTGCTGTCGGGGGTTATCGCAGGGCTTTGCGCGAGCGGACTTTCGCTCTTTGACGGTGCTTGCGCGGGCGCGTATGCCGTCGGGCTTGCCGCCGAGCTTGCAGGCGAGAAGATTAGCGAATATTCCTTGCTTGCCAGCGATTTAATCTCGTACATGGGTAGGGCGTTTTTACGAATAACCGAAAATACGGATAAAGAGTGCGGCGAGGAGTAAAATGCCGCCGAGTACCAAATAATAATAGGAAAAGGGCGTGAAAAGCGAGAAGAACAGAATGAGCGCGCCGCTCGTTAAAAAGCGTTTGGCGTTGGCGCGGGAAAAACAAAGTCGGAGCTTTCTTGCGCGGTTGTTTTTCGGGACTTCGTCGCATAAAAATTTTTCGGGCAAGGCGTTTTGTGATTTTAATAGACGGAACGCATAGTCGCCCGTTCGCACGTCGATAGACAGGCGGTTGCAAAGGGTTAGCGCCGCTTCTTCGATTTGCGAGCATACGAGCGTTTTTTGCCTGTCCGTTTGGAAACGCGAAAGCGTTGCGATTTCGTCTTGGGTTACGGGGGAAAAGCGAAAGGAAAGAAAATAAATACGTTCTTCCGATTGTAAAAACAGGGAGTCGAGTTTTTCGATTGTGGCATTGTCTTCTTCGGCGAGCGCGGCGGCGAACAAGTCCGTTTTCTCATTGTCGCCGAGCAGGGCGAGGTGCAAAAACAGCTTTTCTTTGAGTGCGGCGTCCGAGCGGCTCAACAAAAACGCTTTCCGTTTGTTTTGTTGCAGGGCGGCGAACGCGGCGGCGGCGAGCGCACCGCAGAGCACGGCGAGAAAGAGCGCGGGAATCAGCGCGATTTTCAAATGCCGAAACAGACACAAGGCGACAATCCAAACGAGGAAAAAGGTAAAGATAATATCCGAAATAAAAGCCGATTTCTTCATAATTTAATTTTTGACGGATTTTTACCTTTCTAAACTTGAAAAAATTTCAAATATATAGTATAATGGATAACGGTTATGAGAATCGGAATTTTCGGCGGGTCGTTCGACCCCGTGCATATCGAGCATATCAGAGTGGCACAAGCGGCAATTCAAACGCTTGGGCTGGATAAGCTATTGATTATGCCCGTGTCGTCCGCGCCCCATAAAACAGGTAGAACGCTTGCGCCGAACGCCGCGCGTCTAGAAATGTGCCGTTTGGCGTTTGCAAAGATACAAAACGCAGAAGTCAGCGATTACGAAATCAACGCAGGCGGCGTGAGTTATACCTATTTAACCTGTCGCCATTTCCGAAAACAGTACCAAACAGCCGAGCTCTTTTGGCTCGTAGGCACGGATATGTTGCGCGATTTCCCGACTTGGAAACAACCGCAGGATATTTTGGAAAACGTAACGCTCGCCGTGTGCGCGAGAAACGAAAAAACAGGCTGGGTCGAACAGGAACAAGCGGCGTTTTATAGGCGTTTTTCCAAGCGGTTCGTGTGCGTGGGCTATAACGGCGCGGACGTTTCGTCTACGATGCTCCGCGTGCTCGCCGGTGCGGGCGAAAGCCTCGACGCATGGACGGATAGCAAAGTCGCGGCGTATATCCGCGAAAACGGGCTCTACGAAATCCCCAACGCAAAGTTGGCACTTGCCCTTGAAAAACCGACGCGAAAGGCGCATACCCTGCGCGTGGCGGAACTTGCCGCAAAGCACGCGAAAAAATACGCCGTCAAAGAAGAACAGGCGATTTCCGCCGCGCTTTTCCACGACTGTGCGAAAAACTTGCCGCCCGAGCACCCGCTATTGCGCGGGTTTGTCTTGCCCGACGAATGGGGGGAAGTCCCCCAAGCCGTCGCGCATCAGTTTTCGGGCGCGTATCTTGCGGAAAACGTATTCGGCGTAACCGATAAAGAAGTGCTTGGCGCGGTGCGGTATCACACGAGCGGAAAGCCGAATATGAGCGCGTTGGAAAAACTCACGTTTCTTGCCGATATGCTCGAAGAGGAACGGGTATACGAGGGCGTCGAGGGCTTGCGTGAGGCGTTTGAAAAGGAAAGCCCGAGCGCCGCGCTCTGTCGCGCGCTCCAAGAAACGGTCGGATTTTTAGAAAAAAAAGGCGTGGCGGTGTATCCGCTGACGCGCAAAGCATTAGAATATTACGAAAACTCGGAGGAAGAATAATATGGCAAAAACGGTAGATTCAAAAACGCTCGCGCTTGCGGTGTGCAAGGCGCTCGCGGACAAGCTCGGCAAGGACATTTTGACACTCTACGTGCGTGAAAAGACGGACGTTTGCGACTATTTCGTGCTCGCAAGCGGCTCGAACGCGCCGCAAATCCGCGCTATGGGCGAACGGGTGGAAGAACTCATTGAAAAGGAGTTCGACATTGTTCCCACGCGCACGGAAGGCGTGCGCGGCGGGCGTTGGGCGGTCATTGACTATGCCGACGTTATCGTGCATATCTTCAACGACGAAACCCGCCTTTTCTATCACCTCGAACGGCTGTGGGCAGACGGCGGCAACGTGCAAAAATTCAACGACAAAACGGGCGAGCTTGAAACGCTGTAAACACGGGTGAGCTTGAAACGCTGTAAACGCCGTCAACGCGTTATTTGAAACGTATTTCTTTCGGCTCGCCGTAGCTTTGGCGGGTCTTGCGTTTGCGCTCGACAATATAATACACAGGTTCTGCGCTCGGACGGTGTTCGGGCGTTTTTTCTTTGCTCTCGGCAGGCTTTGTTTGCGTAGGTGCAGGTTTTTCCTCTTTTTTTTGGTATAACCAACCGAATTTCACGAGCCGCGCGATATGTACGCCCAAAAAACACAACACAAATAAAACGCACAGCCAAAGTATGCCGAAAAAAGCGCCCGCAAGCAACAAATTTTGTGAAGAAAAGATAATCATACGTATAGTATACAACGTAAATACTCTCACAAAATGGCAAAAAACGGAATAAAAGCAGTTTCTTTGTCGTATAATCGACGTATGGAACAGCAAACGATTGAAAAACAGGTATCTACGACGGACGAATGGAAAGGCGACGTGCGTATTTCTCGGCGTGAGGCAGAGGAATACCGTGCGTATAAACGCAAGCAACTGCAAGCGGACATAGTCGCCGCGCTTTCGTTGTCCGAAAGCGCGATTGCGCAAGGCGACGACGTGCAAAGGGTTTGCGAACGGGCAATCCGCTTGCGCCAAGCGGCGGTCAAAACACCGCTCACCAAGCTCGCGCTTGCCTCGCGGTATTTGTCGGGGAGCAGAGTGCGGCTCGATTGCGTGGTCGGCGGCACGGGCGAAACGCTCACCAAAGTCAAAACCCTCGAAACGCGGCTTGCCGTCAAAAACAAGGCGGCGGAAATTACGCTATTAATCGCGCCGTCGCTCGTGGACGGTTGCAGGTATGGCGAAATCCGCAGAGAGATTAAGCGCGTTAGACGGGCGGCGGGGAAACTGCCGCTGAAAGTACGGGTAGAGCAAACCTCGTCTATGTCCGTGCTTTCGCGAATTGCGCGGATTGCGTGCGAGGCGGGCGCAAAATATTTGAGTATCCCTTATTTTGCGGCGTGTGAGGGTTTGCGGACGAGTTTGGGGCGAGGGTGTGCGTTGGAAGTATCCAACGTGCAGACGACGGAGGCGTTTCAACGCCTGACGAAAGCGGGCGTTGCGCGGCTCGTTACCGACAGGGGCTGGGAGATTTACGCCGAGTGGCTCAAACAGGGCTATGAACAAATCGAGCCACCCATGTCTGCAACGAAAGAGGAAAAACAAGAAACTTCGGCGCAAGAAACGCCAACGCAATCGCCGCCGAACGAGCGGCTAAAAGACCCTGAAACGGACTACCGTTGTAAGGTGGTGGGCACGAAGCTGACTTTTTATTGATGCAATCTAATAAGAATTGAACCGCAACAAGCTTGAAAAACGTCCGCTGTAAAGCGGGCGTTTTTCGGATATTTTGCGCGTTTAGCGCATACAATATACCGTTATGAAAAGGATAAAGCATATTTTTTTGACGTGCGTGGTGGCGACGGTGTTTTTGTTCGTTTCGGCGGTCGGGGTGTGTATTCAAGCGTTATTGTCGCCGCAAACGGTGCTCGCAGGCGAGAATAAGCCTTTGACTATCGTGTTAGACGCAGGACACGGCGGCATGGACGGCGGCGTGGTTGGGAAACGCACGGGGGTGAAAGAAAGCGATTTGAACCTGTCCATCACACTACGCCTCAAAGAGGTGTTGGGCGATATGGGCTTTGAAACGGTGCTCACGCGCAAAACGTCGGCAGGGCTATACGACGCGGCAACCAAAGGTTTCAAAAAACAGGATATGCAACGCCGCCGCGAAATCGTGCAAAAAGCAAACCCCTCGCTCGTGATTTCGGTGCACCAAAACCGTTATCCAGCCTCCTCCGTGCGCGGCGCGCAGGTGTTTTACAAGCGCGGCGACGAATCGGGCGAACGCTTTGCCGAAGTCTTGCAAGAAAAGCTCAACGCCTTATATGGAAAGCAAGGCGTGAAAGCGCGAAAGCATACGCCGAGCGAATATTTCATTCTCTCGTGCACGGCAAAGCCGTCGGTAATCGTGGAATGCGGATTTTTATCGAGCGAGCGGGACGAAAGTTTGTTGTTGAGCGCGGCGTGGCAAAAACGGCTTGCGGAAAGCATTGCGGCGGGCGTGGTGGCGTATTTGGCGGACGAACTTTCGTGAGCGCGCGTGTAATCGCTTGTGTTTTTCGCGCGCGTGTGGTATAATATAACGTATGACGGAAACGGAAGCAAAACTGGTAAATCCCGTCGTGCTCGCCTTTCTTGGCGACGCGGTGTATTCCCTTTGGGTGCGGGAGAGGTTGGTGCAATCGGGCGCGGGTAAGGCGGCTGATTTTCAGCGTGCCGCCGCAAAGCTCGTTTCCGCGCGCGGACAGAGCGCGTTTTTAGAAAAGGTGTTGCCGCTGTTCACGCCAACGGAAGAAGATATTTTCCGTCGCGGTCGGAACGCGAAAAAACCCACCAAAAGCAAGAGTGCAACCGCGGCGGAATATAACCGTTCGACGGGCTTTGAGGCGGTGCTCGGCTTTTTGCATTTGACGGGCAACGCCGCGCGCATTGAAGAGCTTTTGTCTTTGACGGACAGCCAAACGCTCAAAGGACAAGCCGCTGAGCAAGTATACAAACCGTAGGGGATAAAACACAATGAAAACGGAAGGAAGAAACGCCGTAATCGAGCTATTGAAAACGGACAAAAATATCGATAAAATACTCCTTGAAAAGGGCGCGCAAGGCTCGCTCGGTCTTATTTTCGCGCAGGCGCGAAAACAGGGCGTGCGCGTGCAGTTTGTCGATAAAAAGGCGCTCGATAAGGAAAGCGTAACGAAAAAACATCAAGGCGTGATTGCCTATACCACCGACTACGAATATTTCGAGTTGGAGGATTTAATAGCGGAGAAAAAGAACGAAAAGGGCGGCTTTATCGTGCTTTGCGACGGCATTGAGGACGTGCATAATTTAGGCAGTATTTTGCGTGTCGCGGAATGTGCGGGCGCGGACGGCGTAGTCATTCCCAAAACGGGTAGCGCACAGGTTACCGAAAGCGTAATCCGAATTTCAGCGGGCGCGGCGGAGCATATCAAGGTCGCGAAAGTGGCAAATCTCAATCAAGCGATTGAAACGCTCCAACAAAACGGGTTCTGGGCGTATGCGTTGGAGGCGAACGGCGAGGACATTTACGCACAAGATTTTTCGGGGAACGTTGCGCTCGTCGTGGGGGGCGAGGACAGCGGTGTGAAACGCTTGACGAAAGAAAAGTGCGACAAGACCGTTTCGTTGCCCTTGCAGGGCAAAGTCAACTCCCTCAACGCCTCCGTCGCGCTCGGAATCGCCGCCTACGAGGTATTGAAAAAACGGTTATGAGCGGAACGGACAAGAACAACTGCACGGACGAAGAACTGCTTGCGCTTTCGCATGCAGGCGACGGCAAAGCGACGGAAACGCTGTTGGAAAGGTATTCCGATTTGGTTCGCCACCTTTCCCGCCGATATTTTTTGGTCGGCGGCGAAACGGAAGATTTGCTCCAAGAGGGTATGATAGGCTTATACCAAGCCGTTTCCGACTACCGCGAAAAGGGTGGCGGGAGCGCGTTCAAAACGTTTGCGTATCTGTGTGTGTCAAGGCGTATTATCGACGCGGTCAAAGCCTCGTCGCGCAAGAAAAACGAGCCGTTGAATACCTACGTCTCCATTCTCGGCGACGAGTGGGCGACGAGCGCGCAAAGCCCCGAAGAACAGATGATTTTAATGGACGAACAGCGTGAGTTTAAGCAGAAAATGAGCCGCGTTTTGTCCGACTTTGAATTTAAGGTCGTCGTCAGCTATATGGAGGGCATGACGTGCGCGGAAATTTGCGCCGCTTGCGGCAAGAGTGCAAAAAGCGTGGACAACGCCATTCAGCGCAGTAAAAAGAAATTGTTGGAAGTGTTAAAGAAATAGGCTCTGTTATATAGCCAAGAAATTATCAACGGAGGAAAAAGGTTATGGCATATTTAGCGCTCTATCGCGCCTTTCGCCCCACGAGCTTAAACGACGTGGTGCGCCAAGAACATATCGTAACCGTACTCAAAAATCAAATCGATACGGGCAGAATCGGGCACGCGTATTTATTTTGCGGACCGCGCGGTACGGGTAAAACGAGTATCGCCAAAATTTTCGCCGCGTCTATTAACTGCGAAAACCCGATTGGCGGCTCGCCTTGCGGTAAATGCGCGGCGTGTAAATCGCTTGCCGACCCCTCTAACCTCGATATTTCCGAAATCGACGCCGCGTCGAATAACGGCGTAGACGAAATGCGCGATTTGCGGGAAAAGGTGCAATATCCGCCCGTTGCAGGGAAATATAAAGTGTATATTATCGACGAGGTACACATGCTGTCGACGGGTGCATTCAACGCGCTTTTGAAAACGCTGGAAGAACCGCCCCGCCACGCCGTGTTTATCCTCGCAACGACGGAGGCGGCGAAAATCCCCGCCACCGTTTTATCCCGTTGTATGCGCTTTGATTTCAAGCTCATTCCCCAAGCGGATTTGGAAGAACGCTTGCGCTACGTGTTCGACAGTATCGGCAAACCATATGAAAACGAAGCGATTGCGGCAATTGCCCGCGCGGGTGCGGGGAGCGTGCGCGATATGCTCTCTATCGCCGATACCTGCGTTTCCTATTCTAGCGGCAAGCTCACGTATGCGGACGTAACGTCCGTGCTCGGCAGCGCGGATTTTTCGGGCGTTGCGGCGTTTTGCGGCGCGGTGCTCGGCGGCGATACGGGCACGGCGTTTGAAAAAGCAGAAGCGTTCTTGGCGGCAGGTAAGGGCGTCGGTACGCTGATAAAGGACGTGATGAACTTTCTCAATTCCTGTACGGTGGCAAAGACCTGTCGGGACGGGAAAAACATACTTTCATTGCCCGACGAGGCGTATGCGCTCGTGGAAAAAGTCGCGCGCGGCGCGGACGGACGTAGATTGCTCCGCGTGAGTGAAATCTTCGCGGAAGTGGAACAAAATCTCAAATATACCGCCTCTGCCCGCGTGTTGTTCGAAACGGCGACGCTCAAAGCGAGCATGCCGCAAACGGACGACGATTTGCAATCGCTTATCGCGCGGATAGAAACGCTGGAAAAACGTTTAGAGCAAGGCGATTTTGTCGCAAAAGCAGGGGGCAGGGTTGCAACGAACGCAGAAACCCAGCCCGCGCCGAGCGAGGAAGCGTTTGCGGATTTTGCGGAAATAGCGCCGCCTCCCGACGAGGCGGAAACAGGCGGAAACGCGTATTTTGACGCAGGGTTTGCGCCCGTGCCTAAAAAACAAGCACCGCCAAAAGTCCAAGAGCCGACCCCACCCGCGACGATTGAAAACGCGCCTGCAAAACCTATGCGCGGCGCGGTGCAAGGGGATGCGAAAACAACGTTTGGAGCGTTCTTGCGTTCTTTGCGTAAAACGGGCAGAAACGGCGTGTTGTTTACGATTTGTATGGATTTAGATAATTTCTACGAGGGCGAAACGTTCGTACTGTCTACGCAAAGCGACACGATTTACCGTTCCTTGACGAAACCCGAGCACTACGAGCTTATCAAAGCAGCGTTTGCGGCGCTCGGCATGGCAGAAAACGGGTTTTCTGTGCGTATGCAAGGCAAACAGTCGGACGATTTCAATGAGAAATTAGCGGAAATCAAGGAAACGTTCGGCGGTGTAAAAATAGACGTTAAATAGAGATATAATTCGGAGGAAAAAACAATGGCAGGATTCAAAGGCGGCAACAACAACATGCAAAATCTGATGCGCCAAGCACAGAAAATGCAAGAAGAAATGGAAAAGACGGCAGAGCTGTTAGACGATTGGGAAATCGTGGGCACGGCGGCAAACGAGGCAGTCGTGGTGTATATGAACGCCAAAAAAATCATCAACGGCATTGAGCTCGACGAAAGCATCGTCGACCCCACCGACGTGGAAATGCTCGAAGATTTGATTATGGCGGCAATCAACGACGGCTATGCCAAAGCCGACAAAGTCTATGAAGAGAAGATGGGGCAATACGGCAACATGGGCTCGCTTGGAGGCATGCTCTAATTAAACAAAACGCGTGGTTTGCGGCAACCCGCCGCACTTCTGCGCTCTAACGTTGACCAAATAAGGAAAGGATATGGACATCTTTATCGAACCTATCGGAAAGCTCGTCAACGAGTTTTCCAAATTACCCGGCGTGGGTAAAAAAACGGCGCAACGCTACGCCTATAAAATAATTGATATGGACGAGTCGGAGGCGCGCGCGTTTGCCGACGCGATTTTGGGCGTAAAACGAAAGGTGCGCTATTGCAAGGTATGCGGCAATTTCACCGAAGAAGAAACGTGCGGGATTTGCCGCACGCGGGAAAAGAGCGTAATTTGCGTGGTCAAAGAACCCAAAGACGTGGCGGCGATTGAAAAATTGCGCGAGTTTAAGGGCGTGTATCACGTGTTGCACGGCGTTATCGACCCGCTTTCGGGCGTCGGTCCGAACGACATTCGTATCCGCGAACTACTGTCGCGTATCGGCGAGGGCGGCGTGAACGAGGTAATCGTGGCGACGAACCCCGACGTACCCGGCGACGCGACGGCGATGTATCTTGCCAAGCTCATAAAACCGCTCGGCGTCAAGGTAACCCGTCTTTCGCGCGGAATTCCCGTCGGCTCGGAGATTGAATACACCGACGACGTTACGCTTTCCCGTGCGTTCATTGAAAGAAATACGTTGTAAAAAAGGAGAGAAAGAATTATGAAAATTTCAGTGCTCGGTTGTGGGCGTTGGGGCTCGTTTATCGCTTGGTACTTGTGCCAACAGGGCTACGAAGTTTGTTCGTGGGGGCCCGAAGACGATTATTCCTATAAAGTTCTCAAAGAAACGGGCAAAAACGAATACGTGCCGCTTGATAAACGTATTTTATTGACTTGCGATTTACGCGAGGCGGTCGAGCGTGCAGACGTGATAATTATTTCCATTTCTTCGCAGGGCTTGCGCGGTTTTGTCAAGCGTATTTTAGAATACGACGTATGCAGCAAGGATTTCGTGCTTTGCATGAAAGGCATTGAGATTTCGACGGGCAGTCGGCTTTCGGAGGTGCTTGTGCAAAGCGGGATTTCGCCCGAGCGCGTTGCCGTGTGGGTAGGACCGGGACACATTCAAGCGTTTACGCAAGGTATTCCCAACTGTATGGTAATCGACTCGGCGAACGAGGTTTTGAAACGCCGACTTGCGGACAGTTTCCGCAGTGATTTAATTCGGTTTTACTACGGCAGTGATTTAATCGGCACGGAAATCGGCGCGGCGGCGAAAAACGTCATGGGCATTGTCGCGGGCGTGCTCGACGGTTGCGGATATTCCGCGCTCAAAGGCGCGCTCATGGCGCGCGGCGCAAGAGAAGTCGCGCGGCTGATAAAGGCAATGGGCGGCAACGAGCTTTCCGCTTACGGGTTGGCGCACTTGGGCGATTACGAGGCGACGTTGTTCAGCGAATTTTCCCATAACCGTAAATACGGCGAATTGCTTGTCAAAGGCGAGCAGTTTGAAAAGTTGGCGGAGGGTGTCCCGACGGCGGCGGCTATGAAAAAGCTCGGCGAGCAATACGGCGTTGAATTGCCTTTAACGAACGCGGTTTATGAGATTTGTTATGGAAAGGACGACGGGCTTTCGTGCTTTGCGCGCTGTCAAAAAGCGATTGAAAAGCTTTTCTCGCGTGATACAAAAACAGAGTTTTGAGAATATAATCATTGCATAAAATAGTAAACAAAAAATTGGTTTGGAAATACTGAACCAATTTTTTTGTTTAGAGATAGAAAACAAGTTGAAAAAAGTTTTATATTTTGTTATAATGATAAGGCAATACAGTTTAATAATGCATAACACAGGCATACTATTGATAAAAACGTATGCCCTTATTCCTGTGTTATGCGTGGAACTGTATTGCAACTGTGGGTGATGCGTTTTTTGTGCGTTGCCTTTGGGTAGCGCACTTTTTATATCATAGCTTATAATATGCCGTGTAAAAAACGCGAAAAATACCTGTTATGATATAGAAGATAATGTTGGAGGTATATAAATGGGCTTATTTAACAAAAAACCTAAATATTTAGCCGCGATTTGCCCTGAATGTAAAGGTCATTTGGAGTTGGATGCTAATTTGGAAACAGCGTTTTGTCAATATTGCGGAGCGCAATGTATTGTCGAAAATGTTAGAAAGAAAACGAAAAAGGTAAGTAAATTAGAAATTGTTTTAGATTTTATAGAACGACAACAAGCATTAAAAAGACAAGATAGGGCGGAACGCCGAAGGCAAGAAAAAGAGCAGGAACAGGAAAGAAAAAATGAACTGAAAAGAACTTGGTGGATATATGCGTTGGTTTTTGGCGGTATTTTTACGGTCAGCTTACTGATTGCATTATTATGAATAATCAAACAGGAGAAATTTTTATGGAAAAGGAAACTCAAAAGCAAAATGTAATCGAGAAAACGAAGCAAGCAATTCTTAATGCTATCGACGAGAATGGAAATGACGAAATTGACATTGAAGACATTATCATTAAGGGCTTGAAAATACCTGGTATAAGGATTAACAGAAAAGAATTTTTAGAAAAAGAATTTTTCAAAAAGTATCCGAAAGACGTAATTGAAAACGCGATAATACATACGCCTGCTCGCGCGAATATTCCATTAGAAGAAATTAATAAAATAGCCGATGACGTGATACAGTTTGAGAGGGTATGCGTTTCAGGCATTTCTACTGCGCTTGGTATGCCAGGTGGGGTTGCAATGGTTGCGACCATTCCTGCGGATATTGCGCAATATTATGGGTATATGTTAAGAGCAACGCAAAAATTATTATATTTATATGGATTTCCACAAATCGATATAACGGAGCAGGGACATAAATTTGACTCGGAAACAATGAATTTGTTAATTCTTTGTATGGGTACAATGTATGGCGTGGCGGGAGCAAATAACGCATTGAAGACTATGGCGAAAGCTTTGGCAATCGGTGTGGAGAAAAAGCTGATAAAAACTGCACTTACTAAAGGAACGATATATCCAATCGTGAAGAAAGTCGCAAGCTGGTTTGGCGTAAAAATGACGAAGCAAATTTTTGCAGGTTTCTTCAAAAAAGCAATTCCCGTTGTGGGTGGCGTAATCGGTGGTGGTCTTACGTATTTGTCGTTCAAGCCTTGCTGTGATAAACTGAAAAATTCTTTGCAGGATACTTTATTGACAAAGACACATATTGAAGATAGTGATAAAGACGAACAGTTTCTTGTTGAAGAAATAAGCGAGGAACAAACCGATTAAAGATAGAAATATAGGAAAATACTTTGTTCAAAGATTGAAAATATACGCTCTGCGAAAAATGGCAGAGCGTATATTTTTTTGCGCTTTATTCCAAACTGAACGTTGTGAGAAGAATTAAGATTTTCGAGGGCGAGGGAAAAACGCGTGAAGAAAGGGAAACGTGTTTTCCAAGCAGTCGCCCGATTGATAAAAACAAGGGGACAGGTATGCAATGACGGGCAAAAACAGGGAAAATTATAACAAAAATTATATCGCTTACGTCAATTCGTTCGACCCGCCCACAAAGCATTTCAAAAACTGTTTTCGCGCGTTTATGGTGGGCGGTTTGATTTGCTGTATCGGACAATTTATCCGTTATATGTTAGAGGGCGTTGTGGGACTGACGGGCGACGAGCTTGCGGGCGCGACGAGTATCGTCTTAATTTTTTTAGGCGTGTTGCTCACGGGGCTGGGCGTATACGACAGAATCGGTCGAAACGCAGGCGCGGGTTCGATTGTGCCCATCACGGGCTTTGCCAACACCGTCGCCTCGCCTGCAATGGAGTTCAAGACGGAGGGCATGGTCTACGGCATGGCGGCAAAAATGTTTATCGTCGCAGGTCCGATTATTGTGTTCGGGGTTTTGGCGGGCACGGCAGTCGGGATTATTTATCTGCTCTTATAAACGGGGGAAATTATGCAAACGATTTTTTCAAAAACAAACCGCGCATTATCGCAACGGGTACGATTGCAGGTCCGAAGGAATGTGCCGGCGTGGTGGGGAACTACGTCGATAAAACGCTGACAGACGATACGTTCGGGGAAAGTAGCTACGAAAAAGCGGAGTGTAAAATGCTTTCGTATGCGATTTCTCGCGCGATAGAAAACGCGGGGGAGAAAGAAGAAAACGTCGACCTGCTCATTTCGGGGGATTTGCTCAATCAAATCATTTCCGCGAGCTTTGCCGCCCGCGATTTCGATTTCCCGTTTTTAGGCGTATATAGCGCGTGCTCGACGCTTTCGGAAAGCCTTGCGCTAGCGGCGATGCTCGTGGACGCGGGGTATTATAAAAAAATCGTCGCGGCGACGGGCAGTCATTTTTCCTCCGCCGAGCGGCAATACCGTTACCCGTTGGAGCTCGGCAACACCCGTCCTCCCCAATCACAATGGACGGTTACGGGCGCAGGCGGTGCGTTTATTGCAAACGAGGGGGGCAGGGTTGCGATTACGAGTGCAACGCTCGGCAAGGTCGTCGATTTTGGGATTACCGACGTGAATAATATGGGCGCGGCAATGGCACCTGCCGCCGCCGATACCATTCTCAATCATTTGCGGGATACGGGCAGAAGCGCCGACTACTACGATTTAATCATAACGGGGGATTTGGGCGCGCTGGGTAGCCGCATTGTCAAGGACCTGATTTGGGAAATGGGCGTCGATATTCAAAACAATCACGTGGATTGCGGGGAAATTATTTATAACGTAATTGAGGACGAATTTCAAGGCGGTAGCGGTGCGGGCTGTAGCGCGGTCGTGTTCAATTCCTACATTTTTGATAAGCTCCGTCGCGGTCAATTAACGCGCGTTCTGCTTTGCGCAACGGGCGCGCTACTTTCTACCGTTTCCAGTGGGCAGGGGGAGAGTATACCTTGTATAGCGCACGCCGTCAGCATTGAAGTAGTGTAAAAACGACGTATATACGTCGCATTTCGGCGTCAAGCTCCGCTTTTTTTCGCTTACGTACGCTTATGTACGCGCGATTCAAAAATGCTCGCTTTCCTTGAACTACTCGTATCTACGCCGTTTTTACTTCGCTCGGCGCCAAGTATATAAGACTGCTTGCGTCTTGCTTTGTTTTACTTCGCTCGGCTCCAAGTGGGGATAACGCTTTACATATGTTTGAACAGTATTTTGATATTTTATTTATGTTTTTGAAGGTGTTTTTGGTGGGTGGAGCGATTTGTATGATTGCGCAAATCGTGATTAATTTTACCGACCTTACGGCGGGGAAAATTCTTGTGATTTTTATGCTTGCGGGCGTGGTCTTGCAAGGCTTAGGTCTATACCAGTATCTCGTTGAGTTTGCGGGCGCGGGCGCGACTGTGCCGATTAGCGGGTTTGGGTATTTGCTTGCAAACGGCGCGATTAAAGGGGCGCAAAAGGGACTCTTTGGCGCGTTCACGGGCGCGCTATCTTCGGCGAGCGCGGG
>JAFTKT010000105.1 GCA_017453145.1 Clostridia bacterium | reverse complement strand
GCCTTTTTTCCGATTTTCGAAAGCCCGTCGGCAAGACCAATAGAAACCGTCGTTTTCCCCTCGCCCGACGAGGTGGGGTTGATTGCCGTAACAAGCACGAGCTTGGCTTTACGCTTTGCGTTTTTCGGCAACGTGATTTTGGCTTTGTATTTGCCGTAGAGTTCTAATTCGTTTTCCGTCAATTCGAGCTTTTGCGCGACTTCGCGTATATCTTTGAGCTGCGCGCGTTCTGCAATTTCAATATCCGTCAACATTCCGTATTTCTCCGTTGTACATTTTCGTTCACTCTATTATAACACAAATTTCAAAAAAAGGGAATAGTTCTCCCACGATTTTTTTGACTTTTTTTATCTTTTTGCATAATTTTTATTTCTTTCGATTGACTTGGCACGGGAAATGTCGTATAATAGACGGGAACAGAATTTAAGATAGAGGTATTACTTATGTCAGAAAAAAGAGCAGTAACAATGGAAAAACTCGTTTCTCTGTGTAAAAACAGAGGGTTTATTTTTCCTGGTAGCGAAATCTACGGCGGACTTGCCAACACTTGGGACTACGGTCCGCTCGGCGTGGAACTGAAAAACAACGTCAAAAAGGCGTGGTGGAAAAAATTCGTGCAAGAAAACCCCTATAACACGGGTGTGGATTGCGCCATTTTGATGAATACGCGCACGTGGAAAGCTTCGGGACATCTCGGCGGATTCTCCGACCCGCTCATGGACTGCAAGAGCTGTAAAGCCCGCCACCGCGCGGATAACCTTGTCGAGGCTTACGTTGCGAAAAAGGGCTTGAACGTCAAGGTCGAGGCAATGGACAACGACGCGCTCGAAAGCTTTATCAACGAGAATAAAATCGTCTGCCCCGTTTGCGGCAATTCCGATTTCACGTCTATCCGTAAGTTTAACCTGATGTTCAAAACCTTTCAAGGGGTTACGGAGGACAGCGCGAACACGGTATACCTCCGCCCCGAAACGGCACAGGGTATTTTCGTACAGTTCCAAAACGTACAACGCGCGACGCGCATGCGCGTGCCGTTCGGGATTGGTCAAATCGGTAAATCCTTCCGCAACGAAATCACGCCCGGCAACTTCACGTTCCGTACCCGTGAATTCGAGCAGATGGAGCTTGAATTTTTCTGCAAGCCAGGCACCGACCTCGAATGGTTCGAGTATTGGAAAAATTATTGCCGCGACTGGCTTTTGTCGCTTGGCATGAAAGAAGAGAATTTGCATCTTCGCGACCATTCCCCCGAAGAGCTTTGTTTCTATTCCAAAGCCACGACCGACTTTGAATACAAATTCGCGTTCGGCTGGGGCGAGCTTTGGGGCGTCGCCGACAGAACGGACTACGATTTGACCCAGCACGCCAAAGAAAGCGGCAAGCCGATTGATTACGTCGACCCCGTTACGAACGAACGGTACGTCCCTTACGTTATCGAGCCGTCGCTCGGTGCGGACCGCGTTGTGCTTGCGTTCTTGACGGACGCCTACGACGAGGAAGTGGTCGACGCGGAAAAGAACGATATTCGCACGGTGCTCCGTTTGCACCCCGCACTTGCGCCTTATAAATGCGCGGTGTTGCCCTTGCAAAAAAATCTTGCCGAAAAGGCGGACGAGATTTACGCGAAAATGTTGAAAAAATTCCCCGCGACCTATGATATTACGGGCTCAATCGGCAAACGTTATCGCCGTCAAGACGAAATCGGAACGCCGTTCTGCGTAACGGTTGATTTCGAAACGCTGGAAAACGGCACGGTAACCGTGCGCGACAGAGACACGATGGAGCAAATCCGCGTATCGGTAGACGAGGCGATTAAGTATATCGAAGAGAAAATCGAATTTTAACGGAAATTTTTGAAGAAAAGATAAGCCCGCAGAGCAAGTGCCTTGCTCTGCGGGCTTGTTGTTTCCCGTCCGATTATTCCGCGTAGCCGCTTTGTTTGATTGCCGAAACCACCCGCTCTACGTGTTGTTCGCACGTTTGCTTGCTTTCGGCTTCCACCATTACCCGCACTAGCGGTTCTGTGCCCGACTCGCGCACTAAAATACGTCCGCCGTCTCCAAGCGCACGTTCCGCCGCTTGCACCGCCGCTTGCACCGCCGCGTTAGACAGCGCCGCCGCCTTATCCTTGACCCGCACGTTCTTTAAGACTTGCGGATACACTTTCATAGGCTCGACCAGCTTGGAAAGCGTCGTCTTTTTGTCGATTACCGCTTGCATGACTTTGAGACTCGTGAGCACGCCGTCGCCCGTGCAGGCATATTTGGAAAAAATAATATGCCCCGACTGCTCCCCGCCGAGCGCAAATCCGCCCTCGTTCATACGCTCATAGACGTATTTATCGCCCACCTGCGTCTTTTCATACTTCACGCCGATTTCGTCTAACGCCTTATACAGCCCGAAATTGGACATCACGGTCGTTACGACGGTATCGCCGAACAATTTCCCGCGTTCTTTCATATACCGCGCGTAGAGATAAATAATCCCGTCGCCGTCCACGACGTTTCCCTTTTCGTCCACGCAAAGGCATCTGTCGGCGTCGCCGTCGTAGGCAAAGCCCACGTCCAAGCCCTTTTCCACGACGAGCTTGCGCAAGTTTTCGATATGCGTCGAACCCACGCCCGCGTTAATGTTCGTGCCGTCGGGCTCTGCGCCCGTAACGAACGTGGTTGCGCCGAGCGCGTCAAACACGGCTTTTGCGATATTCCACGCGCTGCCGTTCGCGCAGTCCAACCCCACGCGCCAGCCCTTAAAACTGTAAATCCCAAGCGAAATTAAATACCCGATATAACGGTTACGCCCTGCTACGTAGTCTACCGTTCTGCCGATATTCTCGCGCGTGGCATACGGCACTTTCGGGCTCTGTCCGTCTAAATACGCCTCGACGAGCGCAATCACGTCCTCGTCCATTTTTTCGCCTGCGCCGTTGAACAGCTTAATGCCGTTGTCGTAGAACGGGTTATGGCTCGCGGAAATCATAATCCCGCAATCAAACCCCTCCGAGCGCACCACAAACGCCACCGACGGCGTCGTCGTAACGTGCAAAAGGTATGCGTCCGCGCCCGAAGATACGATTCCACCCGACAAGGCGTATTCGAACATATAGCCCGAACGGCGCGTGTCCTTGCCGATTACGATTTTTGCGCGTTCATTCGCGCCCGATTTACGTTTTTGTTCGTTGAAATACCAACCTAAAAATCTGCCCACCTCAAAGGCGTGCTCCGCCGTCAGGTTTGCGTTTGCCTCGCCGCGAAACCCGTCCGTTCCAAAATATTTACCCATAATTTTTTATTTCCTCTTTTTTTATTTTTTTGCCCGTTGGGCATAAAAGTGAATTGAACGCTATGCGTTCGCGAATTGATTGCAAAGGCAATCGTGAATTGAAACCCTCACGGTTTTCGTGAATTGCAACGCAAAAGCGTTGCGGTTTGGAATTATTCCATAACGCACGGCAATGCCGTGCAATTCACCCAAGCGAAACGCGAAAATTCACGCGAACGAATGTGCGCAATTCACGCGCCGCAAGGCGCAATTCATTTTCTCTTTTCGACGGTTATTCCGCCCGTTTTATAAATGCTGTTTTCCTTGACCGTGCCACGCACGCAAGACAGCGGATACACCGTGCTATTCCTGCCGATAACCGTGCCGGGATTGAGTACGCTGTTACAGCCCACCTCCACGTTATCGCCGACGAGCGCGCCTAACTTTTTCAAGCCCGTGTCCGTCGTTTCCTCGTCCGAGCGCACCGCGACGGGCGTTTTGTCCGATTTTACGTTCGAAGTTACCGCCCCTGCGCCCAAATGCGCTTTATATCCCAAAATACTGTCGCCGACGTAGTTATAATGCGGCACTTGCACACCGTCGCAAAGCACTGCGTTTTTTACTTCCGTCGAATTGCCCACTACGCAATTTTTACCCACGAGCACACTCCCGCGAATAAAGGCACAATGGCGTATTTCCGCGCCCGCGTCGATAATGCACGGGGGATTGATACACGCTGTCCTTGCGATTTTTGCGCTCGTGTGCGCCCAAACCTGCGGCGAAATTTCCGTATACTCCGTTTTGTCCAACCGTTCGCCTATTCGAACGATTTCCGACTTTAACCCGCCGAGCGCCTCCCAAGCATATGAAAACCCCGACAAGTATTCGCCCGCAAGCGTTTTGTCAAGGTCAAAAAGTTCTTTCGTTTGATACATATTCACTACTCCTTATTTCCTCTTATTTTTTTACGTATCAATTTGCATACTAATTTATATAATACAGTATGCCCCTTTTATCCGCTGTTCATAATCGCAACCTCCTCCGTTTATTTTTTGATATATCACATAACATTATATAACAACGCCCGTTTTTTTGTCAAGCGCACGAAATGTAAAAGAATTGTGAAATTTCTTTTTTCTCCCCCTATTCATTTGCCTTTTCCTAAAAAAAGGCGTATACTTTATATATTGTCATAAAAATATATGACAATATCCGACAAAGGAGTTACTGTTTTGAAAGAAACTACGCGAAAACATCCATTAAATTTCAAAGAAGATTTCCCCTATCTTTGCGTGATGGGAATTGCCGTTGCGGGTTTGGGCTGGGTGATTGAAAACGTCTTGCGCTTGATTGCCGTAGGCGTAATTGATTGTCGGTATCATCTGTTGCCTTTTATTTCGCCGTATGGACTTGCGGTGTTTGCGGTCTATTTTTTAATCGGTGAGCCTGACGATATTGCCTTGTTCGGGAAAAAGCTGTTCAAGGAAAAGACGAAACGTTCTCTCTTGCTTTCCAATCTTTTTTGTTTTATATTGCCTTGCTTTATCGTGTTCTTCGGGGAAATGCTCGTCGGACACGTTTGGGAATGGTGTTTCGGCGTGGAGCTTTGGGATTATAACAATCAGCCCCTGCATATCACGCAATATACGGGCATACTCCCTGCGGTAGGCGGGGGCGCGGCGTGTTATCTCGTCATTCGGTTTATGTTCTATCCCTTTTTACGGTTTTTGAAACACAAACTCCCCAAAAAAGTCGCCGTTTGGCTTGCCTGCACGCTTGGCGTTGCCATTATTCTCGACACGGCGTTTATCAGCGTACATAGCGTGCTGTTCGGCGGCGCGCCGATGTACTGGTCGGTGAAGTTGAAATGATTATTGCGTTTATTAGCATTGAAAGCTTTTTAGCCTTTATATTCCTCGTTTGCGCGGCGTTATCCCTGCCCGCGCTATTCAGCTTTTTCAAGGGCGCAAACAAGAGCACGCGCTTTCCCGAAAGCGAACACAAAGCGCGGTTTGCTATCATTGTGCCCGCACGCGACGAGTCGAAAGTCATTGAGGGGAACATACGCTCGGTGCTCGCCTCGTCCTATCCCCAAGACAAACGCGAAATTTATATTATCGTGGAATCGGAAACGGACAAAACGGTGGAAATCGCCCGTAAATACGCCGACGTGCATATTTTCGTGCGCAAGGATTTGACGGGTGTGGGCAAAGGCCACGCCCTCGACGAGTGCCTCACCGATATTTTTGCGGGCGCGCGCAAGGACGATTTCGACGCGTTCTTGATTTTAGACGCCGACAATCTCGTCAAAAAGGATTTTCTGTCCAAAATGAACGACGCCTACCAAGCGGGCTACGACCTCGCTTGCGGCAAGCGCGACAACAAGGACTGGAACGTTTCCGCCGTGTCCGCCGCGTCGGGCTTGACGTTTACCGCCGTCAATACTCTGATGAATAAGCCGAAAACGTATTTGGGCAAAACGATACTCATTTCCGGCACGGGCTTTTTCGTGCGCGCGGAAAAGCTGAAAGCGCTCGGCGGTTGGAGGTTCTTTTCGCTCACGGAGGACTATGAAATCACGACGTATGCCGACTGTCAGGGCTGGAAAACCGCCTACGTCGAGGAGGCGGTGTATTTCGACGAGCAACCCATCGGGCTTTGGCAATCGATTGTGCAACGCTCGCGTTGGGTCAAGGGGTTTTTCTCCGTGCGGGGCAGGTATGCGGCTATGAAACGCGAGGCGCGCAAAAATAAACGGAAAGAACGCAAACTCACGTTCAAAAGCGGTATGCCGATTATTGTACTCTGTATCGATTTGATTGCGTACATGGTATGCCTGTTTTCCTTTTTGCTTGTCAGCGTAATCGTTCGAAACGGCACGCTTTGGTGGTTTGTTTGGCGGCTTTTGGGCTTGCTCGGCGGCGCGTATGCGTTTATCGCCGCGCTCACCGTCTATTTGCTATTCGCCGAGCGCAAACACCTTGACATCACTTGGGGTATGCGCGTCAAAGCCGTTTTGTTTCACCCCATTTTTCTTTTTACGTATATCGCGAGCGCGGTGCGGGCAATCTTTATGCCCAATCAATGGGAGAAAATCAATCACGTTATCAATAAGGAGTTAGACGCGTGAAAAAGAAAACCTTTTACTACACGGATGAATTGACGGACGATTTCGCCGAAACCGTCAAAAATTTACAGCCCCTGCCCGACGACTATGCGTATATCCACGACGTTTGGTATGAAAAACTGCTCGGCTTTATCGCTTATCGGTTGCTGTTGACGCCCTTTGCGTGGGTATACGTCAAGCTGAAATTCGGGCATAAATTCGTGCGGGCAAAGGAATGGAAAAAGCTCAAAGAAGGGCATTTTATTTATTCCACGCACACGTTGCCGCTTGCCGACGTGTTTTTGCCCAGCCTTATCACGCTGAAACGGAAAACCTACTTAATGGCGGGCGCGCAAGCCAACTCCTTAAAACGACTGCTCGGCGTGATGCGTTCTATCGGTTCTATCCCGCTCACGGGCAACCCCGCCAAGAACCGAGAAATGTTGCGTTGCGTGAAAACGCGGCTTGCGCAGGGAGCGAGCATCACCATTTTCCCCGAAGCGCACGTTTGGCCGTTATATACAAAAATACGCCCCTATCCCGCCACGAGCTTTAAGTATGCCGTGATGTGCAACGCGCCCGTGCTCGCCATGACGAACTGTTTCCAAAAACGTAAATTTAGAAAAACGCCGAAAGTGATTACCTTTATCGACGGGCCGTTCTATCCCGACCCAAACCTCGACAAGCGCGAGCGCGCGGAGGATTTACACCGTCGCGTTTACGAAACCATGCAAAAACGCGCGGCGGAATATTCCACCTACTCCGCCCACGAATATATCCAAAAAACGTAAAAAACAATCCCCTGCGTTGACCGCGCAGGGGTATACTTTTTTTATTGTTTTCTTATTCAGTTGTAAGGGCGTTCTACCTTTCTAATCCGCGTTTTCTTCGAACTTAATTTCCTCACGAATATTTCGCGCCTTTACGTTGCAGATTCTCTATCTTTCACGCCCCTTAAAATGCGTGTTCATTGGTCTAATCTCCTTTTCGTTCTTCTTTGTTAAAGTACCGTTCATATCGACTTGAAATCATCTCCGTCGCACCTCCTTTAACGCTTTTTTTGCCTTTTCCCGTTCGGCGTTGGGCTAACCTATGCCGTCGGTCCGTCTACGGTAATCATCTCGACTACGCCTCCATTTTATTTCCCGCCTTTTTCCGCGCGGCGGTGCGCCTTTCGAACGCTTTCACAAGTTTCGTCAAACCCGCTTTTCGTCCTTGCCGGAGCCGTTTGCTTCCGCCCACTCTGTGTTCGGGTTCTCAACGTCCGCCTACCGAAACCCCGTCGGATTTCCCTTCGCCCCGTTTTTCGGAAGTGCTACGGACAGACCTCTTGGTAAGGAATCATCGCTTTTCGTACCCTCCTTGCCTCGTAATTTTTTTTCGCCGCGTCCCTGCGGCACTTTGCCGCACCCTTGCGGCTTTGCCCTAATTGTACATTGGCGTTTCTCCGTTCTTATTTTGAGAGTTTCTAACATTTTTTGTGTTTTCGTTTCTCTTTGTACTTCTATTATAGCACAAATTTTACATTTGT
>JAFTKT010000104.1 GCA_017453145.1 Clostridia bacterium | reverse complement strand
TTATGTTTCGCAAGGTCGGCAACGCCTGCCTCCGCAACGTCCTCGCCGCCCTCGCCCGCCTTGACGAGGCACTTTTCGCCACCAGCTATAATCCCCACGACCTTATCGTAGTCCACGCCGTAGGTAGGTGGGCATTCCGCCGCGTCCATAATCGCTATCCGTCCCGACGTGCCCGCGCCGATATAGAACATTCTGCCGCCTTTGGCGAAACGCTCGGTTATAATATCAACCGCGTTTGCTATATTTTCAAGCTCCCTTTCAACGGCTTTTACCGAGTTCATATTCTCCTCGTTGATGATTTTGAGCATTTCCAGCGTGCTCATTTTATCGATATGCGTCGTTTTAGGGTTTCGCATTTCCGTCTTTAACATTTTTTCTTTCTCTCCTTTTTTATACTCTATCCTGACCGTTCCAAGAAAGCGGCAACGGTAACCAAGCCTGTGCAAGCAAGCCCGTTCCCCCCGTATATACGGGCGAGAACGGTCCGAAAATATATCTCGCTGCCGAAAGTCTATCCAGCGTGATTTTGGGCGTTTCGTCCGTTTTCTCACAACCTGCGCCGTTCTCGTCCACATATAGCTTAATCGTGCCGTAGTTTTCTATCCTGATACAAAGCTTGCCTTTGGGGAGCGAACAATAACTCGCTTTAAGCCGCATAAACGCTCCCACCACCTTTTCCCAATTTCGGATATAGAAATGGCTCGGCGAGCCAATATAATAACTACCGCAAATAGCCGAAAACGTTTTGACCATTTCTATTTCGTGCGGTTGCAAGGAAAAATTGATATTCGTTTCGCATTTTTTCTGCCACGCGCAAAGCATATCCGTTTTCGCTTGCGCGTCCTCGCCGAACGCCTCCGCAACCCCCGCGCCCGTCGCGCCGACGCACAAATACCCGATTGCCTTGCCGCCCCGCGTCGCTATATACGGTACGTTGCGCCACGCCGTCATTGTAGCATAGGCGTTTTTCAAATCACGCGTAACTGCAATTTCGTTCGCGTTGTAAAGCTGTGCCGCAAAATTCAACGCCGCTTCGTCCGTTTTTTCAATAACGGAAAATGCAATATCGTCTTTGAAATCGGGAAATTTACGCTCGCGTTCTTTTGCCGTGAACGTGAAACCGTAAAGCTGTCCGCAGCTTTCAAAGCCGTAACGGTTGTAGCGGCTACGCAAGCCGCCCAAGCGCGCAACGTCCACGTTCAAACCTTGTAGCTCCTGCGAGCCACGCTCCAATAGTTTCGTCATATACCCCTTGCCCTCATAATCGGGGTGGGTTACCACGTTGCCCATTGTCGCAAAAAGCATTTTTTCTCCCGCAACCACCGTTTCGAACGGATACACGCCCAAACACGCTACGAGCTTACCGTCCTCAAAAATCCCGAAATGCTTGCGCATATGCTCGTCGTCGCGCACGCACATTTTCGGCAAATCACGCTCAAAATCCATTTCCCTGCCGTTCTTCAAGCCGAACACGTAATTCATCAGCCCGATTATTTCGTCGTAGTTTTCTTTCCCTAATCTTTGTACGCTCATTTTTTCGCTCCTTTGATTGCAAGGCGCAATGCACCATACACGGGTTGTTCCTCGCAAAAATATATTTTATATTTATTTTCAAACGTCTCGTTTATTTTTTCGCGGAAAAGTTTTTCTTTAGTAATGCCGCCCATAAACGACACATTCTTGACGTTCGCCGCAACGGTCAGCGCGTCTTTTACAAGCGTAACCGTACAGTCTAAATTCCTTTCAATTATTTGCTCGCAAACGCCGTCGCACGCGGTGTTGCCCTCGAACACGAGCGGAGCAAAGCTCGCCACCGTCGCTTTGCCGCCGAGCAAAATTTTACCGAGCGAATTGCGCACCGTATCGCCTAATTTTTCGTGCACGCGCTTTGTCAAAACCGTTTGCGCTCCAAACCCGTCCTCATAGCGTAAAACCGCTTTCAACGCATCCCTGCCATAGGCGTAGCCACTTCCACCGTCCTCAAAAAGATAACCGTAGCCGCCGACGGTTTTGTAAATCCCGCCTTGCACAATCGAACAGCTAATCCCCGTGCCGCAAATGACGGCAAGCCCGTCTTTATTACCCAAGCATATCTCGATTGCGTTCATTAAATCGCTCGTAACCTTTGCGCTCGGATAGTCTTGTTTTAGTAATTCGCTCAATCTCTCTGCATTTTCTCCAACGCCCGCGCCCGATATGCCCGCAAAGATATGTAAATCCGTTTTGGGGATACCGCCCGCGATTTCCTCTATACCCTCTTTTAAGACAGCGCAAGTCTTTTCTATTCCTATGTCGTTGGGATTTGAACCGCCTTTGAGTACGCGGGCAAGCACCCTTTCCCGTTCGTCCGCAAGCAAAAATTCCGTTTTTGTACCCCCGCCGTCTATGCCTATGTAATATTGCACCGTTACCCTTCCTTTCGACGGCTCAACAGCCAGTCGTACGTTTCCTCTTGCCCGTACGCCGCGTTCCAACAGCTATGCGCCACGCCCTCGTAAAAGGTCGTTTTAATCAGTCCGCCGTTGCCGTTGATTATCTTGGCAATCTTCTCTGTTTCTTCCGCGAAAATAATTTGGTCCTCCAAGCCGTGAAACGCCCAAACGGGGGCTTTTAATCTTCGCCGCGCGTCCCAATACATAGGTATGCCGCAACAAATTATGCCCGCCGCAAACGCGTCGTTTAACGTACACAGCATTTGCCACGCTGCACACGCGCCCATGCTAATGCCCGAGCAATAAACTTTATCCAAATCCACAAACGGCAACGCAAGCACGCCGCGCGTGAAATTTTTCAGCTCCGTAAAGCAATCAAACCAAGAAAATTCTTGGCAGAGCGGCAAAATTACCGCAAAACCCTTTTCGTTGGCGAATTTTTCCATACTTGCAAGCACGGTGTAATTTTCGGAAAAATTTTTCATCTCTTTTTGCGTCCAGCCGTGCCCGTGATAATGCACGATTACGGGATATTTTTTCCCCACCGTAAACCCGTCGGGCAGGATTTCGACGTATTCAAAACCGTTTGCGCTTTTTATGCTTTTCATTCCAGCACCTCCACGCTGTCGTCCGCGCGGTAGACGAGCCTGTCGCCTACTTTTCGCCACCCGTCCTTATACACTAAAAATTCCTCTTTCGAAGAGAAGGACGGCTTGTAATTATCTATAATTTCCTTTGCGCGCGCACCGCCGTTTTCAAGCAGCAGCTTAATCGTCGCCGTTTGCCATTTTGCACTCATTACGCACGCAAGCTCAAAATTTTCTATCCGCCAATCCGCGCCGTGTCCTTGTCCGATTGCGCCGCCGATATACGGGTGTATGACGGGCATAATCGCCGATAAATCCCCCATATCCGTTGCGCCCGCGCCCATTTGCCCCTGTCCGTAAACGCCGCAGGGATATTCCCAGCCGAGCCCGTCGAACGCCTCTTTGGCAAGCATAGACAGCCGTTCGTCGTTGTGTAGGGGCGCGTAGCCGAATTCCTCGTCGATTTCGACTTGCGCACCGAACGACAACGCCGCGCCGATTAATGCGCGGTTAATTTTCTTGTTTTCGCGCTCCAACGCCTCGTAATTCGCCGCGCGGAGCACGCCCTCTACCACCGTTTCGTCGGGGATATTGTTCGTCGCCTCGCCACCGCGCGTGATAATCGCGCTCCAACGCACCTTGTTCCAATCCTGAAAGGTTTCGCGCAGCGCGTTTGCCGCATTCAAACCGTTGATTGCCGCATATAACGCATTCTTGCCCAACCACGCGCCGCACGCGGCGTGCGCCGTTTTGCCTTTATACCTTACCGTTTTCGCCACAAAGCCGTCGTCGCCGCCAAGATTTACGCTCGCACTTCTGCCGCCACCCGAATGTACCATAAACGCCAAATCTACCCCGTCGAACAAGCCGCGAGAAAGGAACTCGCACTTGCCGCCTAAATACTTGATTTTGCCCGCCTTGCGCAAATTTTGACGGTATTCCGTTTCGATACATTCCTCTGCGGGCACACAGCAAAGACGTATTTTACCGCACAAGCCCGACCGCACCTTTTCGTCCTTTAACGCGCCCGCAACACCGAGCATAGCCGCACATTGTGCGTGATGCCCGCACGCGTGCACCGCGCCCGTCGTCGGGTCGGCATCAGGGTGCGCAGGGCAAAGCACGGCGTCTAATTCCGCCAATACAAGCACCGTAGGTCCTGCCCTGCCCGTGTCGATTTCCGTGCAAAAGCCCGTTATCTCCTCCGCATACGTAAGCGTGTAGCCCAGCTTTTCAAACTGCGCCGCCATATACGCCGACGCTTGCACCTCGCGAAAACCCGTTTCAGGGCGTTCCCAAATATACTTTTCCGCCTCAACCATCAAATCGCGGTATTTTTCAACGGCGTTAATTACATTTTTCATAAAATCCTCTCGCCTGTTCGAATATCGTATAAAACGGTGTTACATTTCCCGTTTTCAACGGTTATATCCCCGCAGGGCAGGTGCAAAACCGTTTGCGAAATCCCCTTGCTGTGCAACATAACCGTTTCGTTGTCCGCAATCACGACCTCGCCGTTATCCGCATAGATATGCGCACCCGCACGCTTGAACAGGTCGTGATAAAACCCCCATTCCGTAACCGTTTCGGGCATTACGCAAATACGGCAATTTTCCTTTTCGTATTCCTTGTAGCCCCCCGTCAGCGGTTCGCCGATAATTTCTTCCAAACGCTTTATGTTCGATTGCTTGCCGACTACCGTCGCAAACTCGTTGATATATACCACCGTTCTGCCGCCGTCCATTACCGTATTTCGCACGTAATCATACGTTTTTTCGTCCATAACGGAGCAATCCAAAAAGACCACGCATTGATAACGCGACAAATCGCATTTTCCTATATCCTGCAAATACAGCCTGTCCACGCCCGCACCGCTTTTTAACACCGCATTGATAAACGCAAACGTCGCCGTGCCTCGCATCTTATAATACGCCTTTTCCGAATTGACCACAAGCAAGACGTCCGTCGTCTTTTTATACGGCTTTTCAAGCAGCTTTTCGCAAACCTTTTGGATTTTGGCAATCGTTTGCAAACGCACGGGCTCGTTCCAATATTCTTCCTTTTCGTAAATACTCACGGTCGGCAAACGGTGGTCGTAGTACCACGCGCCGTTGCCAAGCAAAATATTTTCCATTATATTCCGTTTGAGAATGGCGGCGTATTCCTCCTCGCTTTCGCAAACGTAAGCCTCGCCGTTATCCCACGCGCGATAGGCTTGGTCCATTTCGCAAAGGAACAGCTTGCCGTTTAATCGGCAGGATTCGGCGACTTGACGGAGCATATTCGCATTCCCGCACCGTTTATTGTCCGTGTACGCCGCAGGACCTGCCAAGAAATCGATATTTTCGTCCGCAAATATCCTATGCGGCTCGTTGTGCGCTGCCTGCGCGCTCTCCGCGCAAAAGAAATACGCGTAAAACGCACCCGCTAAAATTTCTTTCCAGGTTTCCTTTACGCATTTGCAAAAATAACGGATTGCCTCCGCCGACGCCACCGAGAAGGTACGCATAGTGTCGATTACCCGCGCGTGCCGTTCGGGCGACAACAGCTCCCCGCCATACGCCGCTCTTTCCTCATACGGCGCAAGCGTTACGTTGTCAAACGTCGCGTTTTTTCCGTAGAATTTCTTCAATTCCTCTTCCGTTTGATAGCGTTCCTTAACGATTTTGCGGAGCAGTCTTTGCATAGGCGCGCTGTAATCGCCTTGACACCCGTTCGTGCCCCACGTGCCCCAATAATGCCATTCGCCGCAAGTGCCGTACGCCACTTGAATACCGATTAAATGTTGTCCGAGCGGGTGCTTTTTGACCTTTCGACAAAGCTGTTTGAGGATTTCGCCGCAATCGGACAAAAATTTCTCCGACGCCATACTTGCACGAATTTCCGTCGGCAGATTTTTCCGAGCAATCGTTCTGTCGCCGTAAGTACCCGCGTCCGTTCTGTCAAGCTCCACCCATTGGGTTTGACCGTCAATTTCCCGTTCCCCGAAATAAACGATTTGCTCGTCGGGATTTTGATGCAGCCACCAATAAGGCGGATTGAGATGCAGGCGCGTAACCACCTTTGCGTTCGGGTTTGCTTTTACCACCGCGCTAATGTCTTTGAGGAGCGCGGCAGGGTCGTATTCGCCGTTTTCCTGCCAGCCCTCGTGCAAATTCGTGTCCACGCAGACAACGTCTATGCCGCATTTGGCAAAATTCTTAATGCCGCGTTGCGAACAGTCCTGCCAAGCCTTTGCCGCAGGTATATCGCTCAAAGCATACCAAAGCGGCACGACCCGTTTTCCGTCAATATACAGCTCGGGTCTACCGCCTTTTCCGTCAATTCCGTCCTTTTTTATTTCCGCAATACTCATTTCAAATACCTCGAAATCATATCTTATCAATATTATAGCACATACACCACGTTTCGTCTTTCGTTTTTTAACCGTCTTTTGCTTATTTTTTTAGAAATCCAATCGTTTTGCTTGCTTTTCTGCTTGCTTTGTTGTATAATTTAATTATCCTTTTTTAAGGGGAATTTTTGTAGGAGCTAAACTATGCGCATAATTTCTCCCCGCGAAAACGTGCGGTTCGACTGCGGATTGTTCGATTCCGACGTCGAATACGCAAACGTAAAACGCTCGCCAAGTCGAACGGTAAAATATTTTGAAATCGAACTGATTATCGACTGCACGGGCACAGCTCATCTCGACGGCGTTACGCAAAAATTACGTCCGCAAATGCTGCAACTTTCAAAACCCGGTCAAACGCGTTCGTCAACGTTCGGGTTTAAGTGTTATTATATACATTATCACCTTGAAAAAACGAGCAAATTTTATCCGTTGCTGATGAGCTTTCCGAATTTTTATTTTATCCTCAACGCAAACCGCTATTTGAAAATTTGGGAGGATTTGATTTACTTTGTAAACGTGAAAAATTACGACGTAGATTCGGACATTGTCGCGGCAAAGCTCACGGAGCTGTTTTTTTATATGTCAGAGGACGCAACGCCAAACCGTAATTACGCCGCCGCGTCGCACAATACCGCCATTCCCGATTCCGTCAAATATATCGACGGGCACTTGGACGAAAAACTCGATTTGAAATTTTTAGCCGAACAAGTCTCCTATTCCCCCAACCATTACCAACGGGTTTTCAAAGCAGTGATGGGCAGTACACCTTGCGAATATATCCTCCAAGCACGGATTAACGCCGCCAAACAGCTACTCAACGACCCGACGGCAAATTTAATCGATATTGCTCTACAATGCGGCTTTTCTTCACAATCGTATTTTAACTACGTTTTCAAAAAGGAAACAGAACTCACGCCACTCGAATATCGCAAAATTTGTAAGAAACATTTTTTTTAGTCGCGCAAAATAAAACGCACTAAATAACGAGGACTGCGGAATATCCGCAGTCCTCTTTTTTTAGCGTTCGCCTTTGTCAAACAAACCTCGCGTTAGTTTGCTGCACCCCAAGCGAGAACGCCGTCTTCCACGTGCCAGAAACCCGTTGCCGTAAACGCCGAGAAATCTCTGTTCGCCGCTTTCATTTCCGCAAAATCGTCATAGCGGAAAAGCGTGGTATTCGTCGAATATTCAACATTTCCAACAACCAAATCCACCCAATCTTTACCATTCAGCTGTTCTGCCGAATAACTGTTGCCCCACGTCCAGTAGAATCTCTTCGCACGGAGCTCTTGTTCTTCGTCAGCCTTATTCGCTGCGTCGTAAGCATTGACAGTACGCTCGTTGGTTGTACTATTTTTCGATTGCGTAATATTAACAGGTGCTTTGGAAATCACATAGACATTGTTCATACACGCCAATGCCTCGCTCGTGTCGCCATAAGTAAACAATCCTTTGCCGACCGCGTTAATCTCGCCAAGTTGCGAAAAATCAAACACACAGTTCGTCCACACAGCATATTGAGAGGTTCTTTGCGCCAACATACCACTGTTTGACCACTCCGTTCCGGTAGGTCTTTCCGTCAACACGGCATTTTGACCTTGCGCAACGGAAACATACAAGTTCGTAATTTTTGCGCCTTTGTAGTCGCCGCTGTTCGTACCCGTTACGTAGTCACCGAGAATATACGAATAATCCTGCGTCGTATCTTGTGTGAATTTCACGTCCTTGAGGCAAAGGTTTTTAATCTGCGCAGCACCGCCTACATATCCGAAAATACCATGTTTACCGACTGTAATACCCGTGAGGGTGTGCCCCTCGCCATAGAACCCGGAGTTGAAACCGGCTTTCGGTTCGTCGCCGCTTTTATATTGATTCTGATTAATGTTCGATAAATATTTATGTCCGAACACTCTCGTTTCGTTGGTGAAATCTATGTCCGCAGCAAGACGGTAGGCTTTCCAAGCCGTGCGGTACGCCGTCTTACTATTCACCGTAACCGTTGAATATCCTATTCTACCTTTATCATCATGTAAAGCAGAAAGGTCGAAATAGGAATACCATTCGCCGTCGATTTCAAGGAAGAAATCGTCCGTTTCGTAGAATACCTTCGTCTGCGGAGCAATGGCTGTCATCTTGTATTTCGCGGTTGCCGTTTGAATGACAAGGCCTTTGTTGTCCGTTGCACCCTCGCCAACGCCACTCGTAACGGTGTCGTCAGCGAACACGATTCTGTTCTTTTCCGCGTTCAACGAATACGCAACCTCTGCGCCGTTGTATTGCACCGCGAGCACGTCCGACGCTTTCACCCCCGCCGTTTTCAGCTCGTCTACAAAGCTCATACGAATGTCCTTGTCTTCCCAAGAATACCAGTATTTCGTGTCAATCGTTTGCGTGCCGACCGCGCTTGCTTTCATAGGCGCAACGGTAACCGTCGTCGCCGAACCGTCTGCAATCGTCGCCACGAATTTGCCGCCCGTAAGCACGTTATAATTGTTTACGAAATTGAAATCTACGGGAATTTGCTTTGCTACGCCGTCGACAAACGCGTTCAAGGGCAAATTAACCTTCGTCGTTTCGTCCGCCGCAACGTATTCAAGCTTGGTTACGTCGCTCACCGTACCGTCGATTGTTACCGACACCGAGAACGTGTTATAATTCTTGTAGTAGTTCTTCCAGAATGCAGGCGTCGCTGTAATTGCCGCCGATTCGTTTTCGCCTGCCGTCAATTCCACCTCGCCGAAATCTACAAACGTGCCTTCCGCGATATTCACGTCGTATGCGTCGAGGATACCTGCCGCTTGGGGGATTTCCGCCACCAACGCGTTGTATTTCTCCGTGTCCGCTTTTGCCATTTCCGCAACGCTGTCAAGGGAACGCGTACCCTTGTAGTTTTCGTCCTGGTAGTTCGTTTCAAGCACCGTGCCGTCGTTCAAACGCACATACGTTTCTACCGTTACGTTACGAGAATAGCTCGGTTTTGCTACGTCGTAGAGTACGACCATAGAACGCAAAACCTCGCCCTCCGTTGCGTCGGTATACGAATACCATTTGCCTGCAAGGTCTTCTTTCTTCACCCCTTCCGTTTCAGCGGTGAGTGCGCCGCTAATGAGGTCGGTCGGGATAATGAGCGCATAGCTTTCCGCAATGTCGCTCGCCGCTACGTTTTTGAGGTAGGTCGCGAAACGGATACCGTTCTTGTCCTGTGCCTCTGCCGCGTTGTTCTCGTCGTATTTGACGCGAACGGACGCACCTGCCGCCATAATGCTCGGGTCGTTCGTCGCTTGTGCGTTGGTGAGCGTTGCAACTCCCACCGTTGCGCTTGCGACAAACAGAGTGGATAATGCCGTTAAAATTGTCTTTTTAATGGTGTTTTCTCTCATTCTCTTGTCCTCCTTAATCCCAGCTGCCCCATTGTACGAACAACGTCGTGTCTGCTTCGGTCGGGGGCGTCGTGCTACCACCGCTCAACGTTACGACGTCTTCTGCGCTAAATTGCAGAATCTTCGTTTCCGGAGTAACGTAAGGAATTTTGTCGTGCATCGTTACATTTGTTTTGTTTTGCATAATAAATCCTCCGTTTTTTTATTTTTTCAGAAAAGTTGTGCAACTCAACCCTTCCTTATGCCGTATTTAATGAAACTCCACAAGCTCACAAATTTTTGTTTGTGAGCCTATGTTAGCCGTTAAAATTTCCACACGGGCACGCCTGTGCTCGTATCCCAGAATTTACCGTCAAACCCGTCTAATTTGACGTTGTTCGCCGCGATATATTCTTTCATTTCCGCAACGCTTTCGAAACGGTAGGTCTTGCCCTCGTCCGTCCATTCCGATTTCGTTACGTCTACGGTAATCATACCGTATCTGCCTGCATACTCGCCCGTAATACCGTGCGCACCGTGAATCCAAGCGAATTTTTTGCCCGTCCAGTCAACGTCCTTCTTGTTGTACGCGTCAACGAATTTGCCGTATCTGCCATCTTGGTTCGTGCCGCCGTAGCCGAGCACCAACGGAGCTTTCGAAATCACGAACGCGTTCGTCATTGTGTTAAGCTCGCTCTTGTCGCCGAATGCGAAGATACCTCTTTGTATCACGTTGATTTCGCCAAGCTGTGAGAAATCTACAACGAAATTTTCATATTTCGCGTACTGCGAGGATCTGTAAGCAAGTATGCCGCTGTTCAACCACGAGCTCGTCGCGGGTGCACTCTCGCTATACGGGAGCTGCGCTTGCTTGACGGATACGTATACGTTCGTGAATTTCGTCGCCGCGCTTGCGTTACCGCAAATGTACTGCGCGAAAAGGTATGAATAGTCCGCGTTCGTTTCTTGCGTAAACTTCACGTCTTTGAGCGCAAGATTTCTGATGTCGGCTCTGCCAAGAAATCCGAACATACCCATCTTGCCTACCGTCATGCCCGTGATCGTGTGCCCGCCGCCGTTGAACAAGCCGACAAAGCCTGCTCTGTTGCCGTTGCCGTCGTAGTAGGACAGTCCGCTGAACATATCCCAGCGACATGCCATAACGCGCGTGTCGGTCGACATGTCAATGTCCGCGCCAAGCAAGTATTGACCTGCGTTTCTCGGATACGTTTTGTTGTTGATCGTTATCGTTTCAAATCGGCTAGTGTCCGTCATATCGAAATAGGAATAATCCTTGCCGTTTATCGTAACGAACAGGTCGTCTGCCTCGCGGAAAATTTTCGTGTACGCCAAAATATTCAGCTCAACCGTGCGCGTTTTTGTTACGAGCGTCAGCTTTTGTGTGGTCATACTGCTATTGACCGCTACGCCCGAAATCGCGCCGTTCGCAACCGTCAATTCGTCGTCGCCGAGCATTGCATAGAGAATCGTCGTGTTTTGCTCGCTCTCGCCAAAAATTTCTTTGAGCTCGTCTGCCGTGAACGCGCCTTTGCTCGTATCGAAATTGAGCGTCAAGTCCGTCTTGTCCTCTTTTTCAGGCATAGACAAAATATCTACGTCAACGTTGTAGTCGTAACCGTTCTCCGTCCATTTCATACGCACGACTGCTTTACCGCCCGATACGACTTTGACGTTCATTCCGTCGATTTCAAGGATTTCTTGACCGGAAAGCACTTCCAGCGTGCCCGCCGCGCCCTTAATCGCAAACGCCGCCGTGTTCGCGCCGTTCGGCACTAAATTGACTTTGGTCGTTTCCTTGCCGTTGACACTTACTTTTGCGCTCGACTCGTGTTTTGCAACTGTGATTTCTACCTCTTTCGTGATGGTTTGCCCGTCGTAGGTATACGACACACGGAGGGTGGATTCGCCCAATGCCGCCGCCGTGTACGTATTGTTCGAAAGGGTAAGGCTCGTGCCGCTAACTAACGTTACCGTGCAAGGGATTTCCCCAACGCCAACGCCAACCGCCGTAATTTTGCCCGTCGAACCGACGGCGAGCCGCATTCCGTCTTGCGCGACCTGCGTGCCGATTTTGATTACCGAAAGCTTGTTTTCCGTGCCCCATACGGGTACGCCGCAATCCAAGTTCCAAAGCGTTCTGTCAAAAGCCGCAACCGTCGCCTCGTTGGCTGCCGAATCGCTTATGAACGCCTCCCAGCTCGTATAGCGTTTGAAACCTTGCAGGTTCAACCATTCCGTGCTGTCTTCCGTTTGACTTGTCTTGCCGTCTACTACGACCGCGTCTACCGTGTACCATCTGCGCGTGTCAACTACCGCAGGTACGTTACCGATTATGTAGCTGTCTTTCCAGTTTTCCGCGTTAAGACGGGGGTCGCCCGTTTTTCTAACGCCGTACATCCAACCGATAACGCCCCATTCGTTGCCGCTCGTGGGCGTTGTGAAATTCTTGACCTCGAAAATACAGTTTTTAATCGTGCTCGTGGTGTCGACGTTCCCTGCTATCAAAGCCGTGCCCGATTTGGTTATGTCGCCCGAAATATACAGGTTTTCAAGCGTCGCACCGACTACGTAGGCAGCCAAAGTCGATTTGCCCCAGCTCGACAGCGTTACGTTCGTAATACCCATGTTCTTGATGACTGCGCCTTGCCCGATTACGCCGAACATACCGTAGCTCGGTGCTTTGAAATTCTTTATCGTGTAGCCTTGTCCGTCGAAAATGCCTCTGAACCCGACTTTTTCAAATTCATACCAAGCCGCACCCGTAATATTGTTGCCTTGACTTTCTAACGTTACGTCCGCCATATCAACGTCGTTGCCGAGTATGTAATAGCCCGTCAGCGTGTTGACATTGGATTTGGTCGATTGCGTCGACGTTTTCGGCGCGCAGACAAGCTTGGAGAAATCGCTCGGCGTACGGATTACGCCCGCATACACCTTGACGGAAATTTCATAACCGACTTCGTCGTTATAGACCGTGAGCTTTTGCGCTTGCGGCACAGCATTCTCCGTCTGCGTGAAACCTAAAATTTTACCGTCCTCAACCGTCAATTCCGTCGTTTCGCTTTCCGCAGAATAAACCTGCGTATCCGCTTTGCCGAAGATTTTCGTCATTGCGTCTAAATCAAGCGAGCCGTCCGTCGCACAAAGGTTGCCTACGTAACTGCTTTCCGCAACGGGACGGACAATATCTACGCGGAACTCGTGATAAATACTGCCGTGTAATTCGTCTTGACCTTGCGCCGCTACGATTGCACTGCCGTATTTGCCTTTCGTCGTAATTTGACCGTTTGCATACGTGAGTAAGTCCGCACCCTCTACGACGGAAACGGTAAGTCCCGAAACGGGCGTCGTGCCGTCGTCTTCCGTTACTTTGACGTCAAACGGCATTTCCGTTTGATACGTTTGCCCGCCGTGCGAGCCTACCGTGTATAAGGTGAATACTTTTTGTTCTCCGTTCGCCGTCGCAACCGTGCCCGATTTTACCGTGATTTCTACGCTCTTTTCCATCAACGCGTTTTCCATACCGCGCCAAACGGCTTTGAGCGTTACCGTCGTTTTACCCGTTTTTGCGGGCTTGAAATAGCCGTTTTCGTCCACGCTACCTACCGTTTCGTCCGAATACGTATACTGCACCGCCGCATCCGTAAAGCTCTTGCCGTTGAAGGACACGTATGTGTTTAAGTTCACGTTCTCCGTGCGATTGACTACAACTGCGCTTTGCAGGTTTTCTTCGAACCGTAACGTCGGCTCATAGTCGCTCGTCGTAACCGTTACCGTACAGGTCGCCGTTTCGCCGCCGTAGCTCGCCGTAATCGTCGCTGTTCCGACGCCCATAGCCGAAACCGTACCGTCCGCCGAAACCGTCGCTACGGTTTTCTCTAAACTGTCGTAGACGAGCGACGCGCCCGCGATTTCGTTATACACCGCTTTGAGCTGAAATTCGTCGCCAAGCATCATATTCAGCTTTACTTTTTCTAAATACAAATCTGCTTTGACTTGCGTTTCCGTGCTCGCCGAATCGGACGAGCTCGAATCATTCGGCGTTACCACGCACGCCGCAAGCGACGCAAACGAAACCGTCAAAAGTGCCGCCGTCAAAAATTTGTTGAGTTTTTTCATTTTCTTTCCTCCTTATGATATTGTCGCGATAAAGTCCGTAATCGTCGGGGTGCTCCTGTTTTCCGCCGCACGGAGAATACCCAATCTGTCCGTTGCGTCTACGAATCTGTCTATAATCGCATTTTTATCCGTTGACGACAGGTTTTCGTTATACAACGCCAATAACAAATACGAAGGCGTAATCCATTCAATCTCGATATGGTTTTTAATCGCCTGATACAGTTCGGGAGCGCTCGTCTTGTATTTCTCCACCTTCGCAAGCGCACTGTCGCACTTTGCCATCCAATTCTCCAACGTTGCCATCGGGAAATATTTCGTATTGACTAGGTCGGTATAGTTACTTCTTATCATCCACAAGTCAAACGTATCCATTAAGTACCCGTTCCAAAGGCGTTCTTCTTGGAAAAGCTCTTTCATTTCGGGCGCAGCCTCTTTGAACATAGCGTTGAACCAGTTCTCAATCAAAACATTGACATCTAAATTTACGTCCCAAAGCATTTTGGACTCTATATACAGCTTCAAGCTGCCCCATGCGGTCGGCGTTGTCTGTCCGCCTGCCGTGCCGCCTTGCACGTAGATTTCACGAATGCCTTGATTCCCCAAAAATCTGTATGCGTCGTTGAAGAAATTGAAGGAATCGTAAACGGTCAACAGGTTTCTGTAATTGACGCTGTACAGCCAATAATTCAATTTGCCCGTAATGTCCGTCCACTGATCGATAATGTCCTTGCCTTTCTTGTTCATTTCGTCCTGCAAGCTTAATTGATAATCAAACGACATCATCATAGCGAGATACGGCTTGACGTTATCGCGCGGCGTTACGCTCTCGTCGATCGGAACGTATTTTTTCAGCGTTTCGTCGTATTTGACGGGAGGCGCTTCAAAGCCCAAATACGCAAGGAAGCAATAGGTCAAATCTCTTCTGTATTCCGCATTTTCCTCCTTTGCCATCCACTCGTCTACGATTTCGGAGATACCGTTCATAACGATAATCGACGGCGCGGCTAATCCGCAATACTCCGTTTTATACATTGTACAGGTATCGCATTGACATTCCCGCGTAGCGTCCTCGATACTGAACAGGACGGTGTTGCAATCGGGATATGCGGTCGGCGTGTACCATTGCAAGCTCCAAATAATCTTTTCCGCCGCCGTTTCGATCATTGCCTGCAATTCCTTCTGGTCGCCGTGAGCCGACCAACAGAGCTGATCGTTACCGCTCGACGCATACCATTTCGGATGCTCGGCTTGATATTGGTCGGGCGGCAGGAAATACGAGGTTGAATTGTGCGTTCTCGACTCGCCTCCGCCGCCTGCGGAGGTTTTATCCCCCATTACTTGGTGAATAGGCAGAATTTGGTCGATACGAGAGCTGATCGTGCGGAATCTGTTCCGATTACGAGCGTCTTCCGCTGTTGAGCCACTAAACCTATCCCAGTTTCTGTGTCTGATCTCAACGTCGGGTATGTCCTTAACGTTATAATTCTTCAATTTCAAATTGCTCACATTCTTGTCGATTTCAATGCAATCGATGTAGTAGATTTCATAATTAAACGTGATTTGCATAAAATCGTAGACGCCGTACATTACGCCGTTTTTACCGCCGAAAATATACACGGTGTTGTCTTTTGTAACGATTTTACAGCCGTCGTCTTTCAAATCGCTCACGTCCGTATCGATACCCGACGAGTTCAAAAGCGACGTATTGCCGATGGATATGTATTTCGCGGACGCATTATGCGTCAAGCCCACGTCGCGTTTCGCCTCCAACTCGATATTCGTAGCCATTGCAAACAGCTCGATAAACTCTTGCACGGCAAATTCTTCGTTGGACGTACAACTACTCGGGTAGACGATTTGATAATCGCACTCGCCGTTTTTAATCATATCCTTTTCCGTATCTTTGACGTCGAAAATATGCGTGCCGCCCGTATATAAATCTTCTTTCGTGGTCGTTTGCACAATATCGCCGCCGTCGTTTGTCGACGCGCTGTTCCCTTGAATATTACAGCTCGCAAAAAAGTTCAACGTCAAACACGCACAGCAAGCAAGCGCAAACGTTTTTATCATTCTTTTCTTCATATTATTAACCCCCTTACGATACAATAATTTCATAGCTTGCAACGCTGTAATTGCCCGCCTCGTCGCAGCAATAGTAGTACACGACCCAAACGCCTTTTTGCGTTGCCTTAAACGAATCGCCGTTCAATCGCAGCATTTCTTCGTTCGGCGTCAGCAATCCCGTGAACGAAATGAGGTTATCCGCTGACGTTTCGTTGTCGGAAACGGTATACGACGCGATTTGAATGACGTCGTTGAGCTTGGCAATTTCCGTTCTGCTCGCGTTCACGCTGATCGTCGGCGCGACGTTTTCACGGACGAACGCGGAATAATTGATGAAATTCTCGTTGCCTGATTGATCGCTATACGTATACGTGATCGTATATTTACCCGTTTGCTCAATCTCAAACTCGTAGTTGTTTTCAATCGCGCTCACATTGTTGATAGGCTTGCCGTTCAAATCGTTGACGACCTTCTTATCCGGTCCGCGCACCGTAACCTTCACGTTTTCCGA
>JAFTKT010000103.1 GCA_017453145.1 Clostridia bacterium | reverse complement strand
TCCAAAAATTCAATGTATGCGTTAAGAACTTATGCGAAAAAGTGAAATAAATCCAAAAATTCAATGTATGCGTTAAGAACTTATGCGAAAAAGTGAAATAAATCCAAAAATTCAATGTATGCGTTAAGAACTTATGCGAAAAAGTGAAATAAATTCAAAATTCAACCATATTCACTCATAATTCCCTTGACACCCTCCCTCAAATCTGCTATAATATATGAAGATATGAACATATATTCATATCTTCCTATCTAAAATCAATGGCAAGGCGAGAGGCAAGGAGAGAGAAATGGAAAAGATTTATTGCGACAGAGAGCAAGAACACGAGGCAACAATACAAAGAGTGAAAGAGGACGTTATGCTGTCCAAAGACGTGGAGAAAATCAGCAAGATTTTTCATATGTTGGCAGATGCGGGTCGGCTCAAAATTGTGCTTGCGCTCTTGAAAGGCGATATGTGTGTGTATCATTTGACGGAAATTTGCGGCGGAACGCAAAGCGGGGTCAGCCATCAACTGCGCGTCTTGAAAGACAATAAAATTGTGAAAAGTAAGCGACTTGGCAAAAACGTGGAATATTCCATTGCCGACGAGCATATTCGTGAAATTGTGGAAATGGGCAAGGCGCACTTGCTTTGCTCTGCTAATCAGGAATAAGAAAAGGTATGAATAAAACGATTAAAATTAAAGGGTTGGATTGCGCGGCTTGTGCCGCCGAGCTTGAACAAACACTCAAAAAGATAAACGGCGTGCTTTCGGTTGTCGTGTCGTTTATGGGACAAAAAATCAAGCTCGATTATGAGAGCGAGGAAACGCTTGAAAGGGTGCTTTTCACCGTCAATCATTTTGAAGAAGTCAAGGTCGTAGACGAAACGCCACGTTCAAAAGAGGCGGGCAGGTATGCGTTGAATGAAAAAAGCTACAAAAAAGAATGGCTGCTCATCGCGTTTTCCGTTCTCGGCCTTGTTGGTGGTCTGCTCTTGGAGTGTTTTTATACCGTTTTTCCTGCGCAAATCGCAAAACACGTTTTGTGTGCGGTTTCCTATATTCTCGTCGGGTATCCCGTTTTGCGCGCAACGCTCAAAAATCTTATGAAAGGCAAAATTTTCGACGAGAATTTTCTAATGACGGTTGCTTCTATCGGTGCTGTTTGTATCGGCGAAATTTTCGAGGGCGTAACGGTTATGCTGTTGTATCAAATCGGCGAAACGTTACAATCGATTGCCGTCAACGCCTCTCGCCGTTCGGTGGTCGAGCTTATGAATTTGAAAAGCGAGCACGCTGACGTGATTTCAGGCGGACAGTTCAAGCGTGTTGCGCCCGAAGAAATAGAAATCGGCGATTTAATACTTATCAAAGCGGGTGAAAAAATCCCCGTAGACGGCGTGTTACTTTCTAAAACGGCACAGCTTGACTGTAAATCGCTTACGGGTGAGGCGGAATACCGAACGGCAAAAGCAGGCGACGAATTGCTTTCGGGGTGTGTGAACGTGGGCGGTGTGATTGAAATCCGTGCCTTGCGTCAATACGTAGACAGCGCGGTACATAAAATCCTTGACCTTGTGGAGAACGCCGCATCTAAAAAAGCCGCACCCGAGAAATTCATTACGAAGTTTTCCCGTATATATACGCCTATCGTATGTTTATGCGCGTTGGCAGTTGCCGTTTTTGCACCGTTGTTAGACGGATTGTTGACGGAAAATGCGTTTTATTTCAAGGATTTTGAGCGCTGGTTTGTATCCGCGCTCACACTACTTGTGATTTCTTGCCCTTGCGCTTTGATAATCTCCGTCCCGCTTACTTATTTTTCGGGGCTCGGCGCGTGTGCAAAACGCGGAGTTTTAGTGAAAGGCGCAACCCATTTAGACGTGCTTGCGAACACAAAAATATTTGCTTTCGATAAAACGGGCACGCTCACAACGGGCGAGTTTACCATTCAGAAAGTAACGCCCGCGCCGTCTATGCAAGAAAACGAGCTACTCGCGCTTGCCGCAGCGCTGGAACGCGGTTCGGCGCACCCGATTGCCAAAGCTTTTGAGAAAATTACGACGACCTATGAGGCGACGGAAATTACGGAAAAGGCAGGGCTCGGACTGTCGGGTGTTGTGAACGGCGAAATGTTGCTCGTGGGGAATCGTGAATGGCTGAATATGCACGGCGTGGCTTGCCCGCAAACGGAGAGTGAATATACGCTTGTATACGTCGCGAAATTGGGCGTGTATCAAGGCGTAGTCGAAATCGGCGATAGCGTTCGTCCGCAGGTAAAACACGCGATTGCGGCACTTAAAAAACAAGGCGTAAGTCAAACGCTAATGCTCACGGGCGACAAGCTTTCGCGTGCGGAACGGGTTGCGAAAGAAACGGGAATAGACGCTATAAAGGCAGAGCTGTTGCCGCAGGAGAAATTAGAAATTGCGGAAAATATGAAAAAACAAGGCACACTTGTATACGTCGGCGACGGTATTAACGACGCGCCTGTAATGGCGAGCGCAGACTGTGCGGTGTCAATGGGTAAACTCGGTAGCGCGGCGGCTGTGGAGGCGTCGGATATAGTGTTAATTTCCGACGATTTGAACGGTTTGGTTAGTGGCGTTCGGGTGGCAAGAAAAACGCGAAAAATCGTGCGAGAGAATATCGTATTTTCGATTGCTATGAAAATGCTGTTTATGACGCTTGGCGCAATCGGATTTCTGTCGCTTGCTTGGGCGGTATTTGCGGACGTGGGCGTGATGCTCGTTGCCGTTTTCAATTCTTTCCGCGTAAAAAGATAAAAAGCGCGTTCAAAATCTTTGCGATTATAAGAAAAATATGTTATAATTATAAAAAAGAATAGGGCAGGTATTAGACGAATGAAAAAAGAACGGCTTGTCGTGGCGACGGGAAACGCACATAAACTGCGTGAAATTGCAGAGATTTTCACTGACTATGAAGTGGTTTCGCAAAAACAAATGGGTTTTGACGAGGACGTGGAGGAAACAGGCACGACGTTTGCAGAAAACGCGCTGATTAAAGCCCGTGCGGCGGCGAAAGCGCTCGGTTGCAAAGCGCTTGCAGACGATAGCGGGCTGTGTGTGGACGCGCTCGGCGGTGCGCCCGGCATTTACAGCGCGCGGTATTGCGGTTATCACGGCGACGATAAAAAGAACCGCGATTTATTGCTTAAAAATATGAAAGACGTAACAAACCGCGCCGCACATTTCACGAGCGCGATTGCGCTTGTCGATGCCGACGGCAGGGAACTTGTTGCGGAGGGGCATACCTACGGAAAAATCCTGTATGAAGAAACGGGCGACGGCGGGTTCGGCTACGATTGTCTGTTTGAAAGCGACGATTTGAAAAAATCGTTTGGGTTGGCAACGCCCGAAGAAAAAAATTCCGTATCCCACCGTTTTCGCGGTTTACAAAATCTGCTTGAAAAAATGCGGAAATCGTGATTTTATTCACGCTTTCAGCATTTTTCGATAAGTTGACGGGGTGTAGCCAGTTGTCTTTTTGAAGGTTTTTGTGAAATAGTTTGGGGAGTCGAAAGACAGGTGCTCGGCGATTTCTGTAACCGACCAAGCCGTTTCGCGTAAAAGCCGCTTGGCGCGGTCGATTTTCAGTCTGGTAAAATACGCCATGACTGAGCAATTTGTTGCCTTTTTGAATTGTTTGAATATATAGGACTTATTATAATGCAACGCCTTACAAACGTCGGCGATTTCCAGCCTCTCGCACACGTTGTCTTTCAAGAACGCAATGGTGCGTTTTGCGATTTGCTCTTCTAGCTCCTCGTGCGGCAGGAACACCGCTTCGGCGTCCTGTTTTTCCGTTTCGTCGCGCATGATATTGACAAGTAAAATTTCAAGATAATTTTTTATCAGCTGTTGTCCACCGAGCGTCGGGGTGGGGAGCAGTTTCATTTTTTTAAGCGCAGGGTCGGAATAAGGCAAATCAAACGTCTTTTTGCTTTCTTCAATAATCGGGTAAATAAACCGCAAAAACTGACGGTTAAGTTTAAGCCTTTTATTCTCAAAAAATCTCGCCGCCTCGCTTTTACATTCAAAAGCGATAATGAACACGTTCGGAGCTTTTTGTCCGTCGGCGCGCAGAGCATGCGGCTCGTTGGGTTTGTGGAACAAAATTTCGCCCTCCGATAAAGGAATTTCCTCGCCGTTTGCCGTGCAAACGACGTTTGCTTTATCCGCGTAGACAAGCTCCCAAAAATCGTGCGATTCCGTTTCGCTTTTGAAATGTTTGTCAAACTCGAAATAGTGTATGGTAACAATTTTATTAATGACAAGCAAGTTTTCGATTTTGTGCTTATAATACTTTTTTTCCATAAATGTATTATATCCTAAATTAAAATTTATGTCAATTATTTTCACCGCAAATATAAGTGGAATATTTTACTCTTTTTGTAGACTTCGAGCCATTGTAAAAAATCGCGCGGCATGTTACAATATAGATAGCATAATAAAGGAGGCAAAAAGAGAAGAAAATGAGAGTATTAGCAATCGGCGCGCATCCCGACGATATAGAAATCGCTTGCAGCGGTACGCTTGCCAAATGCGTGAAACGCGGCGATACGGTAATCGTTTGCCACGTTTCGACGGGTAATTTGGGACACGTAATCATTCCCCCCGACGAACTCACGAAAATCCGCGCGGCGGAGGCGAAAAAAGCAGGCGCGATGGCGGGGATTGAGGTGATTTGCGCAGGCTTTAACGATTTGGATATTTACGACAATAACAAAGAGGCGCGGGACAAGCTCGTGGATATAATCAAATACGCAAATCCCGATTTTATCATCACGCACAACCCCGACGATTATATGCCCGACCACACGGCGGTATCCCGTTTGGTGTTTGATGCGAGCTTTACGGCAACTTTGCCCAACTACGCAAGTAAATACAAAGAACCTGCCAAGCTTGTGCCTATTTATTATATGGATACGCTTGCAGGGGTAAATTTCAATCCGACGGAATACGTCGATATTTCCGAAGAAATCGATTTGAAAATTCAAATGCTCGAATGTCATGAAAGCCAACTCGTTTGGATGCGCGAGCATGACGGTATCGATTTCGCGGATATGGTAAAAACCTGTTCCCGTTATCGCGGTTATCAATGCGGTGCGGCGTATGCGGAAGGGTTTAGACAGTGTCAAGTTTATTTGAAAGGAACGACCAAACGGTTGTTGCCATAAAAAAGGAGGATAAAAAAATGGATTTCAATTCAACGGTAAAAGGCAGTATGCTCGAAGGTTTCTATCCTGCGGGCTGGGATTTTGAGAAGATTGACGCTTGCGTCGGTGCACCCGAAACGGTTACGGACAGACAAGCGTTCTGGAACAAGGACTTTACGCCCGTTCCTTGCGAAACGCTTGGGGAGTTCGAAACGTATATGGGGCACGAGATTGCTATGCAAATCAAACTTGCCAAAGAACGCAAAGAAAAAGTCGCGTTCATCTTGCCCGTAGGCCCTATGGGTATGTACAAATGGGTGGTATATTTCCTCAAAGAATGGAAAGTTTCCTGCGAACACGTGTACACGTTCAATATGGACGAATGGGCGGATAGCGAGGGTAACACGCTCGCACCCGACAATCACGGCGCTTTCCAATACGCGATGGAGCAAGCACTTTTCAATCCGCTTGGCGAATTGACCGTCCCCAAAGCGCAAAGAAATTTCGCGACGAAAGAGAATTTGCCGACTTATCCCGACAAAATCGCCGCATTGAAAAAGGAGGGCGCAAAGCTTATTTTGGTCTACGGTATCGGCAGAATGTGCCATATCGCGTTCTGGGAACCGCATTTCGCGGCAGATTACAAAACGGCGGCGGAATGGGAGAAAGCGCCGTATCGTATCGCGGCAAAAATTCATCCGCTCACGGTGGAACAAAACGCGCTCACGAGCTTCAAATCGAGAACGCCGCTCGTGCCTTGCAGAGCGAATACGATTGGTCCCGGTCTGTTCTTACAAGCAGACTATGCAATCGGCGGCGCCGACGGTACGCTCGGCAGAGGTATGCAATGGCAAGGTCTTTCCCTTTGGATGACCCTTCGTCATGGCACGACGGCTTGGATTACGTCCTCGTATATCCCCACGCTTGCGGGTAGACTGTTCTTCCTCAAAGAACTCGCAGGACCGCTTGTTGCGGAGTGTAACTAATGAAAACGGGTATTGCGGTTGCGGGGAGTATCCTCGTTGATAAAATTAACGAAATTACCGCGTATCCCAAAGCAGGCGAGTTGACGCAAATTTTGAGCGTGAGCAAAGCGGCGGGCGGGCTCGTGCCCAACGTTGCGATTGATTTGAAAAAGATGGAACCCACGCTCACGGTGAAAGCCGTCGGTTGCGTAGGACAGGACGACGACGGTGCGTTTGCCGTCTCCGCGCTGAAAGACGGCGGGGTGGAGATTGAAAACGTTTTCGAGATTGCCGAGCGGACGAGCTTTACCGAAGTAATGAGCGTAATCGGCGGTCAGCGTACGTTTTTCACGCATGCAGGCGCAAGTGCGGCGTTTGGCGCAAAGCATTTCGACTTTGAAAAGCTGGACGTTAAAATGTTGCATTTGGGGTATTTCCTGCTCCTTGACAAGGTAGACAACGGCGATGGTATACAAATTCTGCGCGCGGCGCAAGCGGCGGGTGTCAAGACCTCGATTGACCTTGTGAGCGAAAATTCCGACCGTTACCAAAAGGTGGTTTTGCCTTGCTTGCCGTTCGTGGATAATTTGATTATCAACGAAGTCGAGGCAGGTGCGATTGTCGGGATTGAACCCACGCGCGAAAACTTGCGTGTAATCGCGGAAAAACTCAAAGCTTGCGGCGTTAAAGAACGTGTGATTATCCACACGCCCGAGCTTGGCGTATGCGTATCGGAGCGCGGATTTACGTATTTGCCGTCTTACCAAATTGAAAAGGATTTTATCAAAGGTACAACGGGCGCAGGCGACGCGTTTTGTGCAGGTGCGTTGCTCGGTATATATAGGGAACAAACGGACGAGCAGATTTTATCGCTTGCCTCGTCGGCGGCGATTGCCGCGTTGTCCAGCGCAGACGCTACGAGCGGTATGCGTAGTGAAAAAGACATTGAATTACTTTGTAAAGACTTAAAAAGGAGAACGATATGCTTGTAAATTTGAACGACGTTTTGAAAAAAGCGCAAAAGGGAAAATACGGAGTCGGCTTGTTCAATACGACCGATTCGGATATGTTAGAGGCGGCGATTGCGGCGGCAGAGGAGCTGAATTCTCCGATTGTAATCGGCACGGCAGAGGTTTTGTTGCCTTATGGTGAATTAAAACTGATTGCACCGAGCGTGATTGCGGCGGCAAAGCGTGCGAAAGTACCCGTTGTCGTGCATTATGACCACGGCTTGACGTTTGAAAGATGTATGGAGGCGTTGCAGCTCGGTTTTTCGTCGGTGATGTTCGACGGCTCTACGAACGATTACGAAACGAATTTGGCGCAAACGCGTGAGATTGTCAAGATTGCGCACGCATTCGGCGCGACGGTCGAGGGCGAAATTGGACACGTTGGGCAAGCGGACGCAGGCGATGAGGACCTTACCGACATGTACACCACACCCGAAGAGGCAGAGGCGTATATTGCGGCAACGGGCGTAGATGCGCTTGCGGTGGCAATAGGCTCGGCGCACGGCGTGTATAAAAAGAAACCGCAACTGAACATTAAGCGTTTGCAGGAGATTCGCGCGAAAGTGGACGTGCCCCTTGTGTTGCATGGCGGCAGCGGTCTTTCCGACGACGATTTCAGAAACACCATTCGCGAGGGGATTGCAAAAGTGAATATTTTCACCGACTTGTGCCTTGCGGGAAAAAGAGCCATGAAAGACGGAGAAGAGCAAGGCTTGGACTATCTTTCTACGCGTAATTTGAAAGTGGAATATATCAAAGAGGCGGTCAAGGCGAAAATTCGCCTGTTCGGTTCGGAAAACAAAGCATAAAACAACAACGCAAAAGCAAACGGCGCTCGAAATTTTCGAGCGCCGTTGGCTGTTGTTATA
>JAFTKT010000102.1 GCA_017453145.1 Clostridia bacterium | reverse complement strand
TAAGCAAGAGGACGGCTCGTATATCGTAGTGAATGCGAACGGGTTCAAATATATGTCGGATAAGAGTTTGGCGACGAACGTTGTTTTGAATATCGGCGCGGATATTGATTTTGGTGGCGCGACGGTGAACGCAATTTTAGTGCCTTATAACGGCTCGTTGGTCGTGAACGGCAACAACTACACCCTTTCGAATGTGAAGGTAGCGAGCGGTGCAAAAGATAACACGTCGGGGCAAGCAAGTTTGTTCTATTGTTATCAGGGTAGCACGCTTACCGTTAGCAATTTGGCGGTAAGTGGCGCGACCGTGCAAGCAAATATAAATGGTTCGGGCTATGCAGGTGTAATCGTTGGTTATAACGAGGGCGCAACGACCCTTACGGATGTGGACGTGAAAAACAGCACGGTAAACGGCGAAAAATCCTGCGCTATTTTGGTCGGCTTTGTACCTGTATATGGTACGTTGACAATGAACGGTTGCGACGTTGGCGTAGATTGCGCCGTGAACGCTACGGAGGATAGAGCAGCTGCTTACGCTGGTCGTGTGTATGGTGCAACGACGATTACGACTTGCTCCGTTGCGGACGATTTCGTTGCGACGGCTACGGATGGTTGGGCAAGCAAATATATCGGTCAACGCTACGTGGGTTGCACGACTTGTACGATTGACGGCGTAGAGTACGTGGACGCAAACAGCGTGCAAGACTTGATTGAAAGGGCGACGGAGGGTACGACGCTTGTTTTGAACGAGTGCGGTATGGAATATCCTACGCTTGTGATTAGAAATGCAGACGGCTCGCCGAAAAGAAACTTTGCGGTTCAGACAAATCCTGGTGAAAAAGCGAACGTAATGAACCTTACGCTCAAAGCGAACGGGAACGTCGTGCTCGGTTTTGTGGATTTGAACGGTTCGACAAATATCGTGCTTGACGGGTTCACATTCGACGCGGCAAAAGCGCAAGTAGTTAAATCTTGTAGTCGTGGTAGTTTTGTAGATACCGAATATAGTGCGAATATTGCTTTCGCGCAAGGACAAACAATTTCGGCAAGATACGTAACGATTAAGAACTGTACGTTTGAAGGAAATTCGACGGCTACACAATATGCACCTATCTGCGTACAAGATGCTGGACGTGCGACTGGTCCTGCGGGCGATATTACCGTAGATAAATGTACATTTAATTGCGACGTGTTTAGATATTTGAGTTTGGATTATGTAGCATACGGTACGGTTATCATTACGAACAATACGTTCGGTGGTGCGAACTATGCGAATACGACGGGACATAACGCAATCAACGGTACGAGCTGTGGTGCGAATTTCGTGATTACGGGCAATACGTTTAACGGTTGGAAAGACGGCGAGGCGGCTATTGGTATTTCCAAGTCTACCGTAGCGGAAGAAAGAACGATTGTTGTCAAGAATAATAAATTCTATTTCCAAGCTGCAGATGCGAACTTTACGGCAGATATTGTGTACTTGAAGAGTAGCGCAACGGCAAAAACGTTCGATACGTTCCACAAGCTTACTGAAATGTCGGGCAACGAATATTTCGATGCTCTGGCAGGGCGTGCGGACGAAAACGTTACGGCGGCTGATTACTACACGACGGTAGCGACGACGGTGAATGCGGCGCAAGCGGCAGGTGAAAAATACTGTGTGATTACCAACGTATTGAAATACAAGGTTAAGTAAACCGCATAACTAACTTTACTCATTTTTTCGGCAACGTTCCCCGATTGAGCCGAATGTGGGCGCGGGCGAGGGTTTTTCCCTCGCCCGTTGTATTTTTTGCGTTCGTTTCGTAAATCTTCAAAAACACTACGAAAACGCTTGACGGAAAGAAAAAGAAAAGGTAAAATAGTAGTGTAGCTTTATTATGGGAGTATCTGTAAATTATGTTTAAGAATATTAAGAGAATTGCTTGCACCGCTTTGGCTATCGTCGGCGTTTGTTCGTCCGTTGCGACTTTCACGGCTTGCGAAACGCCTCACCCCGAAGTCAAACTCACTTTGTCCTTTAATAATAAGGATTATAACCTCGAATACGTTTTGTACCGTAACGTTACGCCTGCAACCGTCAATCATTTCCTCGCGCTTGCCGAGAACGATTACTACGACGGGTTCTGCGTGCATGACTATCAATCGGAAAAATGGGTTACCGGTGCGTATAAGTTCGAAAACGAAAAGCTCGCGTATCAGGATTATGTTGATACCGTAGCGAGCTTTATCCCCCAAACCGTTTGGCAGGATAGCGAAAAGAAGATGCCGACGTATACGCTCTACGGCGAGTTTGAAAATAATAATTTCTCCGTCGAAAACGGTGCGATTTCCGAGTCGTTCGGTTCGCTCGTGATGTATTATTCGGATAAGGATACGGAGGGCGAGGTGTACGTGCAACGCAATAAAGACGGCAAGCTCGCGCCCCGCGCTTATGAGGAGAACAGCGCGACGTCGCAGTTCTATATCTCGCTCAAAACGACAACGGCTAAAAACAACGATTATTGCGTGTTTGCGACGTTGAAAGACGGTAGTAAAGCGGTTTTGGAAAGCTTGCAAGCCGCCATTGAAAGCTATATCAACAGCACCTATGGCGAGGACGAAGAGGACGAGTTCGTTACCGAAACCGAGCTGGACATCGACGACGACCACGACGCGCTCGGCGGAAACGGGTCGCTTGCGACGTTCGACGTGCCGAATGAGCCCATAACCTTGAAAGACGTCAAAGTTTTGAAATATTGATTTTTATGGCATAAAATGCCGCCCTGCCGAATGTTCGGCAGGGCGGTTTCGCATTTATGTCCGTTACAGCTTTTGTTGGCGCATCCATATCCGCATGACGAGGCGGTGGGGCAGGAGTTTGACAAGTAACGCTTGTCCACGCGTGTATGCGCCGCAAATGGAAACGTCGCGGTTTTTCTTTTTTACGTCTTTCCAAGTGCGTTTCACGATTTGTTCGGGCGTGTACATCACGGCGTATTTTTTAACGACCGTTTGCTCGGCAAGGGCGCGGTCGAAAAACGCCGTTTTCGTCCAGAACGGACACACGCAAAGACAACGCGCGCCGCACGTCTTTTTGAGTTCTTTGTTCAGCGCTCTGCCATACGATAGCACGAACGCTTTGCTTGCCGCGTACGTCGCGATATAAGGTATCGGTTGGAGCGCCGCGACGGAGGCGATTAAAATTACGAGACTGTTTTTACCTAAATAGGGCATACAGGTACGCGTCAAACCCACAATCGAGCGGCAGTTCAAGTCTATCATATTTTCCAGCGTTGCCCGCTCGTCGTCCGCAATCCCGCAAAAACGCCCGAAGCCCGACGCACATACCAAGTATTTGACGAACGGCTGCTGTTGTGCAAGCGCGCGTTCGATTTCCGCGACCGATTGGGTTTGAGAAAGGTCGAGCGGAAAGGGTATGACGGGGATTCGCGTTTCTTTTTGCAATTCTTGCAGTTTTTCCGCGTTGCGGGCGATTACCCAGATTTCGTCCGTTTTGTCCTGCGCCTGTTCTTCACGCTTGCAAACAGAGCGGAAAAATTCTTTGCCGATTCCGCTGCTTGCGCCCGTTACGATTGCTATCCTTTTCATGGTTTTGCTCCTTTTTGGGGTTTAGTATTCCGCGCTTTCGATGACGCCGCCGCCCAGACAGTTCTCGCCTTGATATAAAACGGCGTATTGACCTTCCGTTACCGCGCGTTGGGGCTCTGCGAAGTCGATTTTTAGCGTACCGTCGGCGTTGACGTGGACTTGTACGTCTTGGTCGGGCTGACGGTAGCGGAATTTCGCTTTGCATGTAAAATCCGTTTGTTCGGGTGTATCGGGTATCCAGTTGAAACCCGAAACGAGGCAGGATTTTGAATACAACTGCGTTTCGTCGCCATGTGAGACGTAGAGTATATTATTTGCCAAATCTTTTTTCACGACGAACCATCTGCCGCCCTCGTCTTCGCCTTTGATACCGCCCAAGTCGAGCCCGCGACGCTGACCGAGCGTGTAATACATTAAGCCCAAGTGCTCGCCGACTTGTTTGCCCGAAAGGTCGAGGATTTTGCCTTTGGTGGCAGGCAGGTACGAGCTCAAGAACTTTCTAAAATTTCTTTCACCGATAAAACAGATGCCTGTGCTGTCTTTCTTTTTTGCCGTTGCGAGGTTATATTCGAGCGCGATTTTGCGTATTTCGGGCTTTTCCATGTCCTGCAAGGGAAAGAGTACGTGTTCAAGCTGTTTTTGGGAGAGCTGGTTTAAGAAGTAGGTTTGGTCCTTGTTTTGGTCTTTCGCTTTTTGCAGGTAGTGTTTGCCGTTTTCGTGCGCGATTTTGCAATAGTGCCCCGTTGCGATAAAGTCCGCGCCCAAGCGTTTCGCCTCTTCGAGGAAAGGTCCGAATTTGATTTCTCGGTTGCAAAGGACGTCGGGGTTGGGCGTTCTGCCTGCCTTGTATTCCGCAAGAAAATACGAAAACACGCGCTCCATATATTCTTTGGCGAAATTGACGGTGTAGTAGGGAACGTCGAGTAGTGCGCAAACGCGGCGCACGTCTGCGAAATCGTCTTCCGCCGTGCAACGCCCGTTTTCGTCCGTTTCGTCCCAATTTTGCATGAATAGCCCGATTACGCGGTAGCCCTGTTGTTTGAGGAGTAACGCGGCTACCGAGCTATCTACGCCGCCACTCATACCGATTACCACCGTTTTCGACATTATTCGAGCCTCCTTTGTTCCTTTTTAGCCTTTTTCGGCGGGATTTTGACCGACCTTAAAAAAAATTTTTGAGAATTTGAAAATATTATACCATAAACGCTTGCAAAATCAAAGCAAAAAATAGTAAAATATATATGCTTTTTGAAAAAAAGAATATGCACTCGTAGTCTAATTGGATAAAACAAGGGCCTCCGACGCCCTCGTTGTGAGTTCGAGCCTCGCCGGGTGCACCAAAAAACACTCCCGATAGGGGGTGTTTTTTGGTGGGACGGAAAAACGAGGCGAGAACTCACGAGTTCGCGCGAGGCAATCTATGATTGCCGACACTTTGCCGAGAGTACCCTTTTAAGGGTGTCGGCAAAACCTCGCCGGGTGCACCAAAAACACTCCCGATAGGGGGTGTTTTTTGGTGGAACGGGAAAACGAGGCGAGAACTCACGAGTTCGCGCGTTCAGTTTACGATTTGTCGTAGACAAGGCGTGAAACGACGACACTTTGCCGAGAGTACCCTTTTAAGGGTATCGGCAAAACCTCGCCGTTTTTTGGATTTGTCATAATTTGCGCTAGAATTAGCAATCCTATATAGTGAGGTGTAGGATATGTGCGGTATTGTGGGATTTACAGGCAAAAAACAGGCGGCGGGCGTGCTGCTCGGCGGACTTGAAAAATTGGAGTATCGGGGGTACGATTCGGCGGGGCTTGCCGTGCAGGGGCAGGGCGGCAAAGTCCAAGTCGTTAAAGCCGAAGGACGGCTGGGCGCGTTACTTTCTAAAACGGACGGCGGGAATACCGTCGAGGGGCAATGCGGTATCGCGCACACGCGCTGGGCAACGCACGGAGAGCCCTCCGAGCGGAACGCGCACCCGCATTACAGCAACGATAAAGCCGTCGTTGCCGTGCATAATGGGATTATTGAAAATTATCTTGCGTTGCGTGCGGAGCTGGAAGAGAAAGGCTACGTTTTTTATTCGCAGACGGATACCGAAGTGGCGGTTAAGCTAATCGATTACTTTTTCAAACAATGCGGCGAGCCGCTTGTGGCGTTGTCAGAGTTTATGCGCCGCGCGCGGGGTTCGTATGCCATTGCCGCGCTGTTCGAGGGATTTCCCGAAGAGGTGTTTGCGGCGAGAAAGGATAGTCCTCTGCTCGTCGGAATTGCCGACGGCGAATGCTTTTTGGCCTCCGACGCACCTGCGATTTTGGCGTATACGCGGAAGGTGTATTATATCGGGAACGGCGAAATGGCAAGACTGAAAAAAGGGAGTGCGGAGTTCTTCGACGCGGCGGGCAAGCGAATAGAAAAAGCCTCCGTTGTTTTGGAATGGAGTGCGGCGTCTGCCGAGCGCGCGGGGTTTGCGCATTTTATGCTCAAAGAAATCCACGAACAACCCCAAGCCGTCGCCGATACCCTCGCCTCGTTCGTCCGCGAGGGGAAAATAGATTTGTCGGGGGCGGGGCTTTTCGAGGAAACGTTACGGCGTATTTCAAGCTTGGTGATTGTGGGGTGCGGGTCGGCTTATCACGTCGGCGTGGTCGCGCAGTATGCAATAGAGAGTATCGCGCGTGTGCCCGTGCGCGTGGAGCTTGCCTCTGAATTCCGTTACCGCGTTCCCATTTTGCAGGAGAACGAACTCGTGCTCGTCATCAGTCAATCGGGCGAGACGGCAGATAGCTTGGCGGCGGTGCGAGAGGCGCGGGCGCGGGGCGCGAAAACGCTGGCGATTGTCAACGTCGTCGGCTCGTCAATCGCGAGAGAGGCGGAAAACGTGATATATACCCTCGCCGGGCCTGAAATTGCCGTCGCAACGACGAAAGCGTATTCGACGCAGCTTGTCGCGATATATGCGCTTGGGGTGGCGTTGGGACGGGCGCGGGGCGAGCTCGGCGATACCGAATACGCGCGTTTGGTGGCGGAGCTTTGCGCGTTACCTGAAAAAATATCGGCTACGTTGCGGGATACGGAAAGTGCGCGGCAGGTGGCGACGGGGTTGTCGGGGGCAAAGGACGCTTTCTTTATTGGACGGGGCGTCGATTTCGCCGCGTGCTTGGAGGGGAGCTTGAAAATGAAAGAAATCAGCTATATGCACTCGGAGGCGTATGCGGCGGGAGAGCTGAAACACGGCACGATTTCGCTCGTGGAGGAGGGCATGCCTGTCGTGGGAGTGCTTACGCAGGCGGCGGTGCTGGAAAAAACCCTTTCGAATATGTCGGAGGTGAAAAGTCGAGGGGCGAAGTTGGTTGCGATTACGTGGTTTTCAGAGGGCGAAATTGAAAAGATTGCCGATTTTGTCCTGCATATCCCAAAAACGGACGAAAGATTTGCCGCAAGTTTGGCGGTCGTGCCGTTACAGCTTATGGCGTATTACGTGAGCGTGGCGAGGGGGTTGGACGTCGATAAACCGCGTAATTTGGCGAAAAGCGTAACGGTAGAATAAAATTAAAAAATCGCCAAAATAGGCGATAAAAGTGATTGACATTTGAAGCGAGCGGTGCTATAATAGTCATAGTCGTTTAAGACGAACTTGATTTTTGGAGGCATAGTCTCAGTTGGTTAGAGCGCTCGCTTCACATGCGAGAGGTCAGGGGTTCAAGTCCCTTTGTCTCCACCAAAAGAAACAGCACCCTGTCGGGGTGCTGTTTCTTTTGGTGAAAAAAGAGTTACGCCGAACGCTTGCATTAACAGGGGACATGCGAGGGAGCAAGGTTGCATGGGTTTATGTTTACAGGCGGTTGGTTGCGAGTGCTTCCCTGCCACCGTGTGCGGTAGTTCCCCTTTGTCTCTAACAATGCCCCCCGACAAGCTGTAACTTGTCGGGGGTTAGTTTGAGAAATTTATTTCAAAAGCTTGACAAGCGGAAAGCTTTGGTGCTATAATATTTTCAATAAAAAATCTAAAAAGGAGCGAGAGGAAATATGATTAAAAAGACGTATTCGTTTGTAAACGGCGGCGAGGTGTGCGACGTGTATACCCTGTCAAACAAAAAGGGCGTGGAGGTGGATATTCTCACCTATGGGGCACGGATTATCCGTTTGCTTGCGCCTGATAAAAAGGGCGAGCTTGGCGATATTATCGTGGGTTGTAAAACGCCAGAGGACTATTGCAAGAAAAATCCTTGCTTCGGCTCGACGGTCGGACGGTATGCAAATCGCATAGAAAACGCGACGTTTGCTTTGAACGGCGTGCGGTATTATTTGGAAAAGAACGACGGCGAGCATACCTTGCACGGCGGGCACACGGCGTGCTTTGACTGTCGGGTTTGGGACGCGGAAATCAAAGACGAAACGCTGGTTATGCGGCTCGTTTCGCCCGATGGCGAGGGTGGGTTTCCCGGTCGCATGGAAGTGGAGGTCGCGTTCACGCTTACGGAGAGCGGCGAGCTTGTAATCGATTATACCGCCACGAGCGATAAGGACACGCCTTGCAACCTTACCAATCACGCGTATTTTAATTTAGGGAACGAACCGACGGTGCTTGGGCACGAGCTTATGATTAAGGCACGCAAGGTTACCAAAGCAGACAAGGAATTAATCGTGCGGGGCGAATTGCTCGATATAGCGGGCACGGGTTATGATTTCTATGCTCCCAAAACAATCGGGCGGGATATTTTCGGAAAGGATGAAATGCTGCAAAATTGCGGCGGCTACGATTTGAATTATTGCTTGGAGCGCGAAACGGAAAACGGGCTCGAACATTTTGGATACGTATACGAGCCCGAAACGGGCAGAAGAATGGATTGCTACACGACGTTACCTGCCGTACAGCTCTACACGGCTTGTTCGACGGGCGGGTTCAAAGGGAAAAAGGATTACGTTACCCATTGCGCGTTTTGTTTGGAAACACAGTATTACCCCAACTCGGTGAATTGCCCGAATTTCCCGTCGTCCATTTTGAAAGCGGGCGAGGTTTGGAAATCGAAAACGGTTTATAAATTCTCGGTTGTGGAATAATGAGTATATTAGAGAAGAAGGAGAAAACAATGAAAATTCGGGTTGGTATTTTCGGTTACGGAAATCTTGGCAGAGGGGTGGAACTTGCGCTTGCAAACAGCCCCGATATGCAAGCGGTGGGCGTGTTTACCCGTCGCGCACCTGAAACGGTGAAAACGCAAACGGGCGTACCCGTGTACGCGGCGAGTGCGTTGGAAAGCATGCAAAAGGAAATCGACGTATTGATTTTATGCGGAGGGAGTTCGACGGATTTGCCCGAACAAACGCCACGACTTGCAAGGCTTTTTAACGTGGTGGACAGTTTTGACACGCACGCGAAAATCCCCGCGCATTTTGCGGCAGTGGACGCAGCGGCGAAAGCGGGGGGCAAGGCGGCGGCAATCTCCGTCGGTTGGGACCCTGGCATGTTTTCGCTTGCGCGGCTCTACGGCGGCTCGATTTTGCAAGACGCAAAATGTTATACTTTTTGGGGTAAAGGCGTCAGTCAAGGACATTCGGACGCGCTCCGCCGCATTGAGGGGGTTGTGGACGCGAAACAATATACCATTCCCGTCGAAAGCGCGCTCGCGCGGGTACGGGCAGGGGAACAGCCTTGTCTTTCCACGCGGGAAAAGCATTTGAGAGAGTGTTTCGTCGTGGCGGCAGAGGGCGCGGATACGGCGCGCATTGAACGGGAAATTAAGACAATGCCTAACTATTTCGCGGACTATGATACGACGGTGCATTTTATCTCCCAAGAGGAACTAAACGAAAAGCACGGCGGTCTGCCGCACGGCGGCGTGGTCATTTGCAGCGGTGAAACGGGGAACAGGAATAAGCACGTGATTGAGTATTCCTTAAAACTCGATTCCAACGCCGAGTTTACTTCGTCCGTGCTCGTGGCGTATGCGCGCGCGGTGTATCGGTTGTGGCAGGAGGGCGCGCGGGGCTGTAAAACGGTGTTCGATATTCCGCCCGTCTATCTCTCGCCGAAAAGCAGAGAGGATTTGATTGCGGAATTGTTATAAGTAAGGATAAAATAGGCGAGCCGCCCGAAAGATTTCGGGCGGCTCGCCTGTGTTTTTGAGGGATTGCCTACTGTCGTGGGTGTGATATGCTCACGATGTGGTAGGATTTTATGTAAGATTCTATACTCGCAGAGTGCTCGTAGTGTCGCAAGGCAGAGCCTTGCTCGCGCGCTCGTAAACTCGCTCCAGAATGACAGGTTGGGCGAGCAAGAGATTCTATCGCTCCACTACGTTTCGCTCCAGAATGATAGGGGGAGGGGGTTATTTTTTCAGTTCGGATTTGAGCTTTTTATACAGCTCTTCCGTCGCAAGGCGGGCTTTCGTTACCACGTCTTTCGGCGTTTGCGGGAAACAGTAGAATAGCCGTTTTTGAGAGCCGAGCCCGATTACGTCGCCGATTTCGTACCAGTTGAAATCGGCGTTTAAGCAATAGGACGCGAGGGGGGATTGCGTGAACAGTTCTCTGCCGTCCTCTGCGGTCAGGACAAAGCCGTTCGCGTTATGTACAAGCCGTCCTTTGCCGATTTGATACAGCGCTTTGCAATCGGACAACACCGAGATTTCAACGGGTACGTCTAACTCGTATTCGCCGCGTTCGATTTCTTGGCGTACACAGTCGCGTTGGTAATCGAACCAAGCGGGAACGCTTGAAAATTCCGTTTCGCCCTCGTTTGCGCAAAGGTTGCCGTAGGTATCCATTCGATAGCTTTTACCGCATGCGCGGCAGGAAAGCGTTTCGCCCTCGCCGAGCATTTCGCCCTCGCGCCCGCAGGCGGGGCAACGGTATAACACGCGGTGTAAGCCCTCCGCGCGGTCGGGGTCGGTAATCTCGATTTTGCGCTGTGCTTGCGCTTGGAATGCGTTGAAAGAGAATTTTTCCGCAATCATGGCGTTGATTTCTTGCGCCGTTTTATTTGTCGCCTCGTCGGGCGTTAAAAGACATTCCACTTCTGCCGAGAGCTTGGTTTTGCGGATGCGCAGATTATTGTACAGGGGTTGGCGCAAGAACGCGCCGTCGGTGATGACGGTAACGAGCGGGACGCCTGCTTTTTTTACGAGTGCGCCCAAGCTTTGAGGGAGGACCGTCGTTCTGCCGTCGAAAGAATATCCTGCCTCCGGATAGATGACGACGCTTGTTTTCAAATCGCGAAGCGCACGGGTTATGTCGCGCGGGAGCGTTGCGTCGGCAACGAATTTTTGCGTGGGTAGAATTCCGATTTGTTTCATTAGCCAGCGTTTCCCCACAAGCGAGTCTGTCGTCCCGACGATAAAATAACGCTTGGGATAGAAAATACGCGATAAAATTTTCATGTCCACGAAACAGGAATGGTTCATCAGTATCAAACACGGGCCTTTGGCTTTGTCCATATTCTTTTTCGTACAAGTGAATTTGCTTTTCCACATAGTCGGCGCGGAAAGGAGGCGGATAAGCGTATTCCAAAAAAAGCTCGGTTTTTTCAGCTTGCCCTTTTGATAGGGCGGCGTTTGCAGGGCGTAGTCTATCGACACGCGTTGGGTTTTGATTTTCATTCAGTTTCTCCCTTATTTTGTTTTAGGTTCAAAGTTTTGAGCATTTGTCCGACGTATTGCACGGGGACGAGCTCGATTTTGTCGGCGTATTTGGCGCAGGCTTTGAGATTTTTGGCGGGCAGGATAACCCGCTTGAAACCTGTTTTGATACATTCGTTGACCCGTTTTTCGGCGTAGGTTACGGGACGGATTTCGCCCGTCAAGCCCACTTCGCCGAACAGGGCGGTGTATTTGTCGATAGGCGTATCCGTCGCCGCGCTCGCGAGCGCGGCGCAAATGGCTAAATCGACGGACGGCTCGCCGAGCTTAATCCCGCCCATTGCGTTGATATACACGTCGGCGTTGTAAAAGGGGATACCGCAACGCTTTTCCAACACGGCAATTAGCACCACGAGTTTGTTATAATCGACGCCCAAGCTTAAACGTCGGGGCGCGCCGAACGGGGTGCGGGAAATCAGCGTTTGGATTTCTACGCTCATACAGCGGTTGCCGCTCTCCGACGGGGTTACCGCTGAGCCTGCCGCAAGACCGCGCGTTTCCGATAAAAACAGCGCCGAATAGTCGCTTACGCTTTTCACGCCCGAGTCCGTCATCTCGAACACGCCTACCTCCTGTGCCGAACCGAACCTGTTTTTCACCGCGCGCAGGAGCTTGAAATTGTCTTGGGGTTCGCCCTCGAAATACAGCACCGTGTCCATGATATGTTCAAGCACTTTCGGGCCTGCGAGCGCGCCCTCTTTGGTTACGTGCCCGATAATGAAAAAGGTAACGTTTTTCGATTTGGCAAGGCGCATAAGCTTTGCCGCGCATTCGCGAACCTGCCCAACGCTACCCGCCGCCGAAGAAAGACTTTCCGTGTAGATTGCCTGTACGGAGTCAATCACGACAAACTCGCAGCCGTCTACTTCCGTTTCAATATCCTCCAAGCAAGTTTCGTTGAGAAGGAGTAAATTGTCGGAGTTAAGCCCTAACCGTTCGCAACGCATTTTAACTTGCGAACAGCTTTCCTCTGCCGATACGTAGAGGACCTTATGCGTGCTTGCAAGGTGCGCGGAGACTTGTGTGAGCAAAGTGGATTTCCCTATACCAGGGTCGCCGCCGAGAAGAACGAGCGAACCGCGTACAATTCCGCCGCCAAGCACCGTGTCAAATTCTGAAATGCCGCTTTTGACGCGCTCGTATTTGGCAAAGCCGATTTGGGAAAGGGGCAGGGCGCGCGTTTTCATTTGCGAAACGCCTACTCTTGCGGTGGGCGTGGGCTGTTCCGTGCGCACGAGCTCTTCTTGCATAGTGTTGAAATTGCCGCAATCGGGGCATTTACCAAGCCATTTTGGCGCGACGTAGCCGCAGGTGGAGCAAACGAATTGACTTGTCGGGGCTTTGATTTGTTTTGGCATAAAATTCTCCTATTTTTGGGCTGAATTTTCCGTATCGTTGGAATTTTTCTTTTTAGCAGATTTGGCTTTTATTTTTTGAATTATGTACACGATTGCTGCAATAACGTACAGTATTGCAAAAAGTGCAAAGAAACCTAAAAATAGAATAAATTCATCGGGTAGACCGTCGATACAGTTAAAGGGGAAAAAGCACAATAATCCAGCGCCTACCAAAGTGGCAATGACGGCAAGTAAAGCCAAAATCAAACTTGCGCCAAGCTCTTTTAAGGCGTTGATGAAAGAAGCTTTTCGAGTTTCGTTTTCGTTTTTTCTGCGTTTTTTGATATTTTTAGTATCTATCTTTTCATCAAATATAATTTTTTCAATATTAGAATCGTCGTTCAAGAGAGCTTGTGCCTTTTTCATAAGCACATACCATTCGTTGCAAAACGCGCAAAACCCGTCCTTTTCGAATTTATCTTGAAAACGGCGCGGAGGATTTTGTTTATAAAAATCGTCGATTTGCCTTGCGTATGTAAGAACGGCGTTTGCATATTCTTCAAAAGGTATATTAAAAGTTTTATGATCTCGTGTGCGGATTACGATATATTCATTTTCCCGTGAGACGCTAAAATCGATTCCATTCGGACAACCGATGATCGTAACCGTCGTTTTATCTTCCGACGGCATTAAAAAATGTCCGCAACAAGGAATCATTTGATTTTCCGTATCGAGTAAGCGATCTTGAAAAAGAGTACGTAAAAAATGATATGCGGAAGCACTCACACACCATTCGGTTTGTCCGTCGGAGAGAATTTCGTCGCCGATTTTTAAGAAAACCTTACCATGTACGCAAAAGTCGAAAAGTGTGTCCTGTTCGGATTCGCCTATAAAATGTAAATCGGTGGTGTATAGTTCCATAACGTTCTCCTAATTTATCTCAACAATACGTACGCATTCACGGTGATGCCTTTGCCTTCGCCGATATAGCCTAACCCCTCGTTCGTGCCCGCTGAAATGCCGATTGCCGTCGGGTCGATTTTCAGCGCGCAGGAAAGCGCGTTTTTCATTTCGTCTATATACTTCGCAAGACGGGGCTTTTCCGCTTGAATGGCTATCGATACGTTCTGCACGGCGTAGCCTTTTTCTTTGAGCATTTGCATAACGATGGACAGCATTTGCATAGAGCTCGCACCTTTCCATTTTTCGTCCTTGTCGGGGAAATAATAGCCTATGTCGCGTAAGCCTGCCGCCGACAGCAGGGCGTCCATGAGTGCGTGTACGAGTACGTCGCCGTCGCTGTGCGCGATAAGTCCGCTGTCCGACGGGATTTTAACGCCTGCAAGCAAGATATAGTCCTGTTCTTTTCCGAATGCGTGCGTGTCCACGCCGAACCCGCAACGGCGAACGCTTTCGAAATCGCTTGCATACGTCAATTTTATATTTTCGCGCGCGCCCGCGCAAAGACGGGGTTTGCCGCAATAGCGAGCGAATACGGACGAATCGTCGGTGAACGTTTCTTCGCTCTCGATTGCCCGTTCGTAGGCGAACAGGATATTTTCGCGGAAAAAGCCTTGCGGGGTTTGGATTTGGACAAGTCCCGCGCGGTCGGGTACGCTTTTAATATACCCGTTTTCGGTGAAAGCAACCGTATCCGAGCAGGGGATTGCGCAAATTCCGCTCCCGAACGCGTTTACGCTTTGGATACAGCCCTCGATATGCTCCCGTGTGATGAACGGGCGTGCGCCGTCGTGAATGAGCACGAGCTCGGCGCTTGTGGCTTTGAGGGCGTGATAGACCGATTGCGTGCGCGTGTCGCCGCCCAAAACGACTTTCGTGCGCGGCGTGGCGGCGGCGATTTTAGAAATTTCCGAAAAATCCCGTTCGCTTGCCGTGATTACGATTTCGTCGATTGCGGCAAAATCGAATGCGCGGAGGGCCGTTTCCAGCGCACAGCCGTCCGCAAAGGGGACGAGCAGTTTATTCTTGTCAAAGCCCGCGCGCGAGCCGTTGCCCGCCGCACAGATAATTGCACAGACCGTTCTTTTCATACGATTACCTCATAGAGGGAGGACGCCTCCTCCTTTTTTACCGTTTCTTTAATCTGCAACACGCGGAACTTGAACGCGCCTGCCGAATACACCACCTCGACGACGTCGCCTACCTTTACCGCCGTTGCGGACTTGGCGGGCTTGCCGTTGATAAGCACCTTGTTTTCGCTACAAGCCTCCTGTGCCACCGTGCGCCGTTTCAAAATTCGCGATACTTTCAAAAATTTGTCTATTCGCATACCTTTTTTCCTTGCAAAATAAAATTAAAAAAATTGAAAAATGTCTTTGAAAAACGCTTGACATCTTTTTCCGATAGGGGTATAATTAGATAATGTATCATTATGCTATCGTGGTATAATGTCGCTTTGCGCTCTTTTTTCTATACTTTATTATATCGCATATACGGGAAAAAGTAAAGCGTTCAAAGCGGAAAAAATCAACGAAAATACGTAAAATTCGATTTTTATCGATGAAAAGATATACTCGGTAAATCGCTGAAAAAATATAAGGAGTAATTCAAAGCAAATGGATTTACCTATTTCAAAGTATGGCAAAACCGAAAGAAGAAAATTCGGTAACATCAACGAAGTCATTGACATTCCCGACCTCGTTGAAATCCAGAAGGACAGCTACAAGGCGTTCATTGAAGAGGGGATTGACGAGG
>JAFTKT010000101.1 GCA_017453145.1 Clostridia bacterium | reverse complement strand
TGGCGACGGAACGGCTAGACCGAATCAAGCTTTCCTTGATTTGGGCGGCGATAAAGGTATTCGTCGGGATTTCCCTTGCGCTGATTTTCTCGTTCTATCTCTACAAGAAATACCCTATGAGCGGGCTTTTCAAAACGGTATTGTTTATGCCGCAGATTCTCTCGCCTATGATATTCTCGTTGCTTTTCAAATACATAGCGGTAGACGTTTACAAGTTCGTGGTAGAGGAATGGTTTCATATGGAGGCGCTCAAAGGCGGCTTGCTCGGGCAAGACGCGCGAATGGGGACGACCATTTTTTTCAATCTTTGGATAGGGTTCGGCGTCAACGTGTTATTGTTTAGCGGCAGTATGAGCGGCATAGACAATTCTCTCGTGGAATCGGCGCAGCTCGACGGCGTCAACTTAATCAAGGAATTCGTGTATTTGACGATTCCTATGATTTGGCCCACGCTCGTAACCTTTTTGATTACGGCGCTTGCAGGTATTTTTATCGACCAGATGAATATTTTCACGTTGTTCGACCACGCGGCAGAAATTGAAACGTTCGGATATTTCCTGTTTGTTTCCGCGAAATCGGCGAACCTATTGCCGAGCACGAAAGGAATCGACTATTCCATGCTCTCGGCAATGGGGCTTATGATGACGTTTATTCTCTTCCCGATTACAATGCTTGTTCGGTATTTACTCAACAAATTCGGTCCGAGCGTGGATTAAAGGAGGCGACCTATGAAAAAAGAAAAATCAATTAGCAATAAAATTTTTGTGGGCGTCGTCTGTGCGGTTTTGGTGTTATACACGGTTTCTATTTTTATTCCCATTATATGGGGCTTGATGACGTCGTTAAAATCGCATTACGATTTTACGATTTTCGGCAACAAAGTCGGTTTTCCGAATTTAGACGCGAATGCGTTCGGCAGTAGCGTCAACGAGTTCTTCCGTTTGGCAAATTATGCGGAAGTGTTGGAAAAAGCGACCATTCACGGCGAGGCTAGTTTTTATATCGGCGACAGGCTCGTAACGAACACGTCGGATAACGGTATCGGTATGCTGCTCGTCAACACTTTGTTACAATCGGGCTTGGGCGCGCTGTTGCAAGCGATTGTGCCCGCGATTATGGCGTATGCGGTGGCGAAATACCGCTTTGCGTATAGCAAGGTACTCTACGCGGTGGTTATTTTCGTTATGATTATGCCCGTCGTCGGCAATCAGCCTGCCGAAATTACTATGTTGCGGAATTTGGGCGTATACGATACTTACTGGGGTTTCTTCTTGCAAAAATTCAATTTCGTAGGTATGTATTTTCTGGTTTTCTACGCTTTTTTCGAAAGCTTTTCGAACGCGTATTTAGAGGCGGCGGAAATCGACGGCGCGTCGCAAGTTACGCAACTGATGAAAATCGTATTGCCCTTGTCGGTCAAAATGATTAGCTCGGTGTTCGTTATTCAATTCGTGCATTTTTGGAACGATTACAACACGTCGTTTTTGTATATGCCCACGAAAACGACGCTTGCCTACGGCGTATGGTTTTGGAATACGAACAATCAAACGTTCAAATCTACCGTTACGCGCGTGGCGTCGTCTATGCTGCTCGCCGTGCCCATTCTCGTGATGTTCGTGATTTTCCGAGATAAGCTGATGGGCAATATGACAATGGGCGGCTTGAAACAATAAAAAGGGGATTAAAAGTATGAATAAACAGAAAAGAAAGGTTTTGGCGGCGTTATGCAGCGCAGGTATGGCGGTTGCAATCACGGCGACTGCGCTCACGATTGATAATATTGTTCGCGCACCCGCCGAGAAGTACGAGGCGACGCTTTCGGAAACGCTTGCAGAAAGCTATGCGTTCGGCTCAACGTTTGTCGTGCCGCAGGCAACGCTTGCAATAGGTGGCGAAAACGTGGCGGCGACGGGCTTTGCCGTCGTGTTTCCGAACGGAACGGTAGAAAACACCGCCGACGTCGTTTTAGACGTGAGTGGTCAATATACGCTCGTTTATTATGCGACGGTAAACGGCAAAACGGTTTCCGCAGAGAAAACGTTCAAAGTAGCCGAATACGAATGGGAGGGTGTTGCACCCGTTATCAAGATACAGGGCGGCTTTGAAAGCGTTTTGCAGGCGTATGCGGCGCTTGGTGAAAGGGTGGTTTTGCCTACGGCGGTGGCTACGGATGAACACCTTGTCGGCGGCGTGGAATGTTTTGTGTATTATAACTACGGAACGCCTTATCAAGTACAGGTTGGTGTGAAAGACGGCGCGTTCGTGCCTAATGTGGCCGGCGAATACACGCTCGTATATTCCGCGCGGGACGCCTATGGAAACGAAACGACGGTGGAGCGTAGCGTGCTTGCCTCCGCAACGCAAAACGGGCAGGCGGTAACGCTTACGCTCGACGCGGCACAAGGCGCGACGGCAGGAACGGAAATCTCCGTGCCTGTATGTACCGTCAGCGGTTTATACGAGGACGAAAGCGGCTTACAAATCTACGCGGTATTCGGCGAAGAAAAAACGGAAATTAGCGGCGGCACGTTTTTTGCGGAACATGTCGGGGAATACACCCTCGTTTACGAATACGTAACGCCGATTGCAACCTACACAGCGAATGCGAAATTGACAACGGTTTCGGACGGTGTAGTGCTGTTTGAGGATTATTATTTGCCGAAATATTTCTTGAAAGGCGCGAAATATACGCTTGATAGCGTGAACGCCGTATCCTACGAGGCCACAAATCCCGTGCGTAGCGAAAGCAAGGCGTATATGCGCCAAGACGGCGGCGCGTATAAAGAGGTGGATTTAGCGTGCGTGGAAATCACGGCAACGGCTCGCGTGCAGTTCAAATACGAGTTTGCGGGTAAATCGGTGGAAACGGAAGAATTTCCTGTCATAGACGTAAACTTTGGCGGCGACGTGATTGCACTTGAAAACTATTTCGTGGGCGATTTGAACAAGCTCACGCAATACGACGGCGTGCTGTACACGACGAAATCGGCGGTGGAAGAAACGACTTTGGATTTTGTCAACGTGCTTTCGCTTTCTTCGTTTTCGGTGGATTTGGGCGCGCCGACGGGACTTTTGGACGAAACGGGCGAGAATTATATCGACACGTATGGAAAAACGAGTAAAATCAAGATTCGTTTAACCGATTTTTACAACCGCGACAACGTGGTGGAAATGGAATATATCAACGAGGGCGGCTCGACGTTTTTCTCCTTGAACGGCTCGCGTGCGGTGAGCCTTTCCAGAGCGTTTAACGACACGCAACACAAAATTCAATACGATTTGAGCAAACAGGTATTCCGTGATTTGGTGTCTGGACAGACGTTTGCATGGAAAAATTCGTTTACGAAAGATAAAATCCTGCTTGAAATCGTGCTCGTGGGTTGCGAGAACAACGCCTGTGTGGCGGTTCGCGGCGTGGGTAAACAGTTTATCGACGAAAGCGGCGCGGACAGCTCCCGTCCGACGATTTACGTCAAAGAGCGTCAAGGCGGTTCGTGGAATATCGGCGACGAAGTCCTGTTAAATTCCGCGCTCGTAACGGACGAGCTGACGCCGTATCTGCGTGAAAATCTCACGCTGAGCGTCGTCGGTCCCAAAGGCTACCTCTCCTCCGTAGACGGCGTGAAATTAGACGGGAATTGCGACGTGGAAAGGGAATATACAATCAAGCTCACGGATTACGGCGTGTATAAAGTAACGTATAAATACACCGACCAAAATTACAATACGGACACGGTCGAATATTCCATTTTCGTCTACGACCGCAGAGCGCCGTCGATAACGTTGAGCGGCGTAAACGAGGGCGAAACGAAGCAGGTAAAGGCAGGCACGGTAGTAACCTTGCCGGAATATAGCGTATCCGACGGCGAAACGGAGCAGAACGAGCTCGACAGCTGGGTGATGGTATTTAATCCCTACGGCGAATGTCATTTGCTGGATAACGGAAAGCTGACGACGAATCATAAAGGCACGTATCGGGTTGTGTACTATTGTCGCGATACGGACGGGAATTATACGACGGCGACGTATTTCGTCGTGGCAGAGTAAAGGAGGAGAAAGAGAATGAAAGGATTGAAAAAACTCGTTAGCGTTTTACTCGGCGCAGTAACTCTTTTTTCCGCCGCCTCCTGTAATTTCGGCGGGAGCATGGATAGCTCGTCGGGCGAAGTCGTTGCAGACATGGGTATGCGGGAAACGTATCAAGGAACACACGATTACACGGCGACGGACACGGAGGAGTATCTCGTCAAAAACGGCAGAACGGACTATAAACTTGTCGTGCCCGCGCAAACGAGCGAGATTTTGGAAAGGGCGAAAGCAGAGTTTATCACACTCTTCCGCGAGGCGACGGGGATTAAAATGACGGTCGTAACGGACGAGGGATTAGAGCATAACGCGACGAATAAATACATATCACTCGGCGAAACGCGCTTGACTGCTGCGACGGACATTGCGACGGAAAAAGCAAAGCTCACGCGCGACGGCGGCAGAGTTTTAACCAAAGACAAAACAGTGTTCATCTACGGTGGCTCGGACTACGGCACGCTGTTTGCGGTGTACACGTTTATGTCGATAACGTTCAACTACGAATGTTATTTTGCCGACTGCATTGAAATCGATACGCGTGTGAAAGAAAAGGCACTTAAAAATTATCAGGTAACGGATATTCCCGATTTCAAGCACAGGGGCGCAAACAACACGTTGCTCCGAAACGAGGACGGTTCGATTTCGGATTACGGCTACCGTATGCGGTATATGGACGGACGCGCGTTCGATTTTATTCCCATTCACAAGACCTATAACGGAGTAAACGACGGACGGGCTTCCACCAACTCGCTTGCGTATTTACCGATTGAAATTTATGAAGAGGAGCACCCTTTGTGCTATTCGGACAACGGCGATGAACTTTGCTTTACGGCGCACGGCGACGAGGTGGAGTTTGAGTGGATGTTGCAAGAATGTACGAATAAAATCACGTATAGCCTGCAACGCTACACGCCCGAAGAATATCCCTTGTACAACGCCGCTTCTATCACGCAACAAGACCACAGCGGTTATTGCGGCTGTAAGGAGGCGGGCGGTTGCGCGGAATTATCTTTGAAATACGGCGGTATCGTCGGCGTATATATTGCGTTTTGCAATAAGCTTGCGGAAAGAGTACAGGACTGGATGGCGCAGGAAGAAAACGCGGCGTATGCAAGGGAGGATTTCAGAATTTTCTTCTTCGGTTATCAATATACCGTAGAAGCCCCCGTCAAGCTTGACAGAAACACAGGCGAATACGTGCCCTATCACGAGGACGTTACCATGCGCGACGACGTAGGCGTGTATTTGGCTATGACGAATTTTGACTATCAATATTCTTTCTGGGACGATAGGA
>JAFTKT010000100.1 GCA_017453145.1 Clostridia bacterium | reverse complement strand
CTTTGCGGGTAGCCGCATACGGGCGATTTCGGGATTTTTCGACGCTCGAAATATGTCGTATGGCAAGGCGGGCACACGACATATTTCTACAAATTGCGGAAAAGCCGCCAAAAGGGGTTGACAAAGGGGGATATTTTCGGGTATAATAAAGAGGCAAACGGGGATATAGCGCAGTTGGTAGCGCGTTTGAATGGCATTCAAAAGGTCAGGGGTTCGACTCCCCTTATCTCCACCAAAGAAACCACACACCGCAAGGTGTGTTTTTTGAGTGAAAAAGGTTTGGAGTATTGCTTTTAGTATCATAAATTATTGCTTTTTTAAGCGTTTTACTGTATAATAATATAAACCACAATAAAACGGAGTTTTAGATGGACAACATCAATAAAACGTTATATATCCCCTTATACGGCAAGGCATTTGTGAGCCGAAAAGGCTTGTTCCTCAAAGATAAGAAAGCCGAAGAAATTTGGGCAAAGCAACAATTCCCTTTGAAAGGTAAGTCCAAATCTAAATGGCTCGCCTATTATATGGGCATACGCGCCGCTGTTTTCGATAACTGGTTACGCCAAAAAATGCAAGAATTTCCCGACGCCGTCATTCTACATATCGGTTGCGGAATGGATAGCCGCGTACTACGCGTCGGCACGCAAACCCATTTATGGTACGACGTGGATTTTGAAAACGTCATAAAAGAACGCGCCGCCTATTACACGCAAACGGACGACTATCAAATGCTCGCAGGCGACGTGCGAAACGCCGAGTTTTTGCGCAATATCCCCCAACAAAAAAACGCCGTCGTTGTTATGGAGGGCGTAAGCATGTATTTAACGAACGGGGAATTACAAGCCTTTATAAACGCATTAAGCGAGCGGTTTTTGCACGTAGCCTTGCTCCTCGATTGCTACACGCCGCTTGCCGCCAAGCTTTCCAAACGCGGCAACCCCGTAAAGGACGTGGGCGTTCAGCTCGTCTACGGTGTTGACAAGCCCTCGCTTTTGAATAGCGGGCGTGTTACCTTTTTACAAGAACTTGATATGAGCCCGAAAATTTTTATAAACGAACTGCACGGCATAGAAAAATTTATTTTCAAAACCCTCTATGCCGGAAATCTCTCCAAAAAACTTTATAAACTCTTCGAATACGAAACGATTTGAATAGACTATTTCATAGCACCGCGCCCGATTGCCAAGCAATCGGGCGCGGTGCGTTATACTGTTTTAAGGTTCTATCCCCTCTGTCAGTTCCTCAAACGTAATATCAAAAATTTTCAGTATTTTCAAAAGATTGTAAAGCGACGGCTCCACCTTATCGCACTCCCATTCACTCACGCGTTGTTGCGTCGTTTGCATTTTCTCCGCAAACATCTTTTGGCTCATTTTATTCACTTTTCTTAAATTTTTCAAATTCTGCCCTATCGTTACCATAAAAATATTTTACACTAAACAGCGTGTTTTTATTTGACTTACACTAAAATTAGTGTTATAATGTTTTAAGAAAAGGAGTTTTACTTATGAAAAAATTAGTTAGTTTTCTTGTTTCTCTACTCACCGTTTGTTTGAGCACGTTTGCGTTTTTTGGATGCGGCGACATGCCCGCCGCAATTTTCGAGAGCTCGTCGTTATACGCATCCTCTCAATCCTCCTCAAAGGTTCCAGAAACGTCTGTCGAAGAACCGCATACGGTTTCCTTTCACGAAAACGGCGGCGCGTCCGTTTCCAGTATACGGACAAGCTTGTTGCGTCAATCCCCAAAAACAACGAAAAGTGATTGCGTGTTCGACGGTTGGTATTTAGACCGTGAATTGACAAACCGCGCGGCGTTCCCTTTGGAGGTAAACTACGATTTGACATTATACGCAAAATGGTTGAACTTGACGGAAACGAAAAATCTAAGCTCCGCCGCTATCAAAAACTGGACGGATTATGAACACAAAGTCGGCTGGTTCATTTCGCCGAGCAAACTCAATTTAGAGGCGTTAAAGGAAAAAGGTTATCGCCGTTTATACATTACTGTTTACTATGACGTATATTACGAAAAAGATTACGAAAAGCCCTTTGATATAGGATATATGGGGTCTCCGAAATACGAGGCTTATCTTCAAATTTCAGAAGGTTACGCTAAAAGCTTAGAAAATTTAGAAACTACCAAGCAAGCAGCGAGCCGCTCGTTTTCCTTTTACCAAGCAATCGAATATTTTATGGGACAACGCATATACTTAGTTTTCTCAACGGATAACATTCAAAATATCGTGCATTTTACGAATATCCGCGTGGAATACGAGTGTACGAAATAAGCACAATTTTTAACGCCGCCCGCGCAAGGCTTGCGCGGGCGGCGATTTTTTTCACAATCTTTCGCCCCCTTTGCATAAGATAGCAGTAAACGACATGAAACGGAGGGCGTATTTATGGAATTAGAATGTGAAAGAGACAGAGGGAAACAGCCGACCGTCCTTTGTCTGCGCAAGGAAACTTGCCAAAACAAAGATTTCCGCGCAACGGTTTGGACGGGCGAGCATTTACAACTCACGGTGATGTCTATCCCCGTCGGCGGAGAAATCGGTTTGGAGCGGCACGACGAGCTCGACCAACTACTCTATATCGAAAGCGGATTTGCAAAAATCTATCTGGGGAAAACGAAAGAAAGCCTGTCGTGTTTAGGCACGGGAGCGAGCGGAAACGCCGTGCTCATTCCTGCGTGCACGTGGCATAACCTCGTAAACGCGCAAAATATACCCGTCAAGCTGTTTTCCGTCTATGCTCCGCCTCAACACCCTTTTTGCACCGTACATAAAACAAAACAGGAAGCCGATTTAGCAGAAAGCTAATCCCCAGCAGGAACGCGCAAAACGTTCCTGCTTTTTTTACGCGTAACTTGGCATAAAAAACGGCGTAGGGCTCGTACAATATAAGTATGAAACAGACCGTTATGCGCACCGTTCACAACGCACGCTACACGCGCGACGAGCAACACCGCTCGCGCGTGTTCACCGCCGCCACGCTCATTACAGGGCTTTCTATCGCCGAGCGCGGGCTTGGATTTTTATACCGTATTGTGTTATCCCGTCTTATCGGCGCGGAGGGCGTGGGGTTATATCAAGTCGCGCTTTCCTTTTTTGCCGTATTTTTAACGCTCGGTACGGGCGGAATCCCCCTCACCGTTTCACGGCTCGTTACCAAAAGTAAGGCGGTGGGCGACGGCAAAGGCGCAAGCGGCGCGTTTTGCGCAGGAGCCGTGTTATCCCTTGCGCTGACGTTGCCCGTGTGTTTGATTTTTGCGCTGTTTGGGAACAGGCTCGGGTTTTTGTTTGCGGACGAGCGGTGCTTGCCCGTGTTCGGTATACTGCTTATCGGCTTGGTATTCTCCTCGCTCTATGCCGTCGTACGCGGCGGGTTTTGGGGAGAAAAGAAACTTTTATTGCCCTCCGTGCTCGAACTTGCCGAAGAGTCTGTGATGGTGTTTACGGGCGTTCTACTACTTCGAAACGTTGTCGACCCGCTTGCGGGCGCAAAGGGCGCGGCAACAGCCGCAGTCATTTCCTATCTGTTTTCGTTTTTCGTGTCCATGCTCTGTTATTTTCTGACTATCGGGAAATTGTCCTCACCGAAAAAACAATTGAAACCGTTGTTCAACGCAACCCTGCCCCTCACGTCCGTACGGCTCGGCGGCACGCTCGTCAATTCCGCAATCGCCGTTTTATTCCCCGCTATGCTCGTGCGCGCAGGCGCAACCGACGCGGAGGCACTCACGCTGTTCGGGGTGGCAAGCGGTATGGCAACGCCTGTTTTAATGATACCCGCGACAATCATCGGTTCGCTTTCCCTCGTGCTTGTTCCCGAACTTACGGAGGATTTTTACAAAAAAAATTACGAACGTTTATATCAAAATATCGAGCGTGGGTTACGCGTAGCGCTCCTCGTCGCGTTCTTTCTTTTGCCTTTCTTTTTTGCGCTGGGCGAAGATTTGGGAAAGCTTGCCTTTTCCAACGCGCTTGCAGGAGAAATGATTGCCAAGAGCTGTCCACTCTTATTGCCAATGAGCCTGTCTATGATTACAACGGGTATCCTCAACTCGCTCGGTTTTGAGAAAACGACGTTCGTCTATTACTTTATCGGCGCGGCGGCAACCTTTTTATGTATCTTTTTTCTGCCCGCCGCATGCGGCGTCTACGCCTACGTTTTTGGATTAGGCGCAAGCTTTTTCATCACCGCGCTTTTGAATATCTGCACTCTGCTCCGCCACTGTCGCGGCTTATTCGTAAAATACGGCAAAAGTCTGCTGTCCGTGCTCGGAAGAGCGACGGTTGCGCTGTTGCCCCTTTCCCTGCTCGCAAAACTGATTGCCGTTTTATGCAAGCTCGTATTCGGCGAACTGCTTGCCGTGTTTGTGGCAGGGATTGTTTTGCTCCTTTTCACCCTCTTGATATGGAAATTACTCCGTTTGTTTTCCTTATCTGCGCTTTTGAGGGCGTTACGGCGTAAAAAAACTTAAAAAATAATAGCTTTTTGCCCGTTGCGCGTTTCGTACCCTTGACATTCTTGCAAAAACGGAGTAAAATAGTAACATAATCATTTTATATCCAAAGGAGAACTACGAATGGGATACAAAACAATTAATTGGCGCAAATCTATGCGCGTAACGCTCGACTACAACAACATGACGGATACCGTACTCGGCGACGAGGGTATTTCCGCAAAAGAATTTTCTTCGCTCCGCAACAAAGCGGCAAAGGCTTGGCACTACGTGCACGAAAATCGCGGCAAGGACGAGCTGTATATGGGCTGGACGGAATTGCCCTATAACCAAACGGAAATCGTTGAGGATATTTTGCAAACCGCTAAAAATATCCGTTCCAAATTCCAAAATTTCGTCGTGCTCGGTATCGGCGGCAGCGCGCTCGGCCCTATTATGGCGTTTAACGCGCTTTGCCATTTGCATTATAACGACTTGCCGAAAAATAAGCGTAAAGGCCCTAAATTCTACGTCGAGGATAACGTAGACCCCGTGAGAATGCACGATTTACTCGACGTAATCGACCCTGCAAAAACGTGCTTTAACGTCATTTCCAAATCGGGCGCGACAAGCGAAACGATGGCGCAATATCTGATTATCCTCGACCTGCTCAAAAAAGCGGGTGTGAACGTCAAGGATAACGTCATCTTCACAACGGACGCGAATAAAGGTAATCTCAAAAAGATTTCCGACGAGCTCGGCGGCATTAAAAGCTACGTCTTGCCCGACGGTGTCGGCGGTAGATTTTCCCAACTTTGCCCCGTCGGGTTGTTACCTGCGGCAGTATGCGGCATTGATATAAAAGGCTTGCTTGCGGGCGCGGAGTTTATGGACCGCATTTGCCGTCAACAGCCGTCTATGCGCAAAAACCCCGCTTTGATGTCTGCCGTTTTACAAATCGCGGCAATGTCGCGCGGCAAGAACGTGGGCGTTATGATGCCCTATTCGGATAATCTCAAATACCTCGCCGATTGGTACTGTCAGCTCTGGGCAGAATCGCTCGGCAAAAACGAAACGCTCGATGGCAAGCCCTGCAACGTTGGACAAACGCCCGTCAAGTCGCTCGGCGTAACCGACCAACACTCGCAGGTTCAGTTGTATACCGAAGGTCCGTTCGACAAAGTCGTTACCTTCCTTTCCTTGAAAAAGTACCGCTACGAAACCCCCATTCCGCACGGCTGCGAGAATATTCCCGACGTAGCGTTCTTGGGCGGGCATACGATGGAAGAGCTCATTCAAGCGGAAAACGCGGCAACGGCATACGCGCTTGTCAAAGCCAAGAGAATGAACTACACGCTTTGGATTCCCGAACTCAACGCGTTCACGCTCGGTCAGCTGTTATTCCTGTTTGAAATGCAGACGGCGTATGCAGGGGCAATGCTCGACATCAACACGTTCAATCAACCGGGCGTGGAGGAAGGCAAAAAAGCAACGTTCGCTCTGCTTGGAAAGGCTGGCTACGAGGCAAAGAAAAAAGAACTCGACGCTTGTCCTACGAACAACCCCGAATTTATTATTTAAGCGTATTCAACGCATACCTGCCCGCCTCATTCGAGGCGGGCAGGCTTTTTTTAGCAAGAATACGTATAACATTTCACGCAAAAGGGCATAATGTAAAGCAAAGGAAATCACGAACGGAAAAACGCCCGTTTACATATAATGCAGTAAAGGAGCTCGTTCGGTTTTCAAAAGAGGTATTGAATTATGCAGGTCAAGCGCGGTGAATTATATTATGCGGATCTTTCCCCCGTCGTGGGGAGTGAACAGGGCGGCATACGCCCCGTTCTCGTCGTACAAAACGATATAGGGAATAAATATTCCCCCACGATTATTGCGGCGGCGGTTACGAGTAAAATCAATAAAGCCAAGCTCCCCACGCATATCGAACTGCCCTCTGCCTATGGACTTGTCAAGGACAGCGTCATTTTGCTCGAACAGATTCGCACGCTTGATAAACGCCGTTTGAAAGAACGTATCGGCGAATTGCCTCCGTCGACTATGAACCGCGTCAACCGCGCCATTCTAATTAGTTTGGGATTTCCTGTCAACAACTGAATACTTATAAAAATCGAAAACCGCGTAATTATATCTTTTTCTCGCAAAAAAAACAAATTGCGCGGCGTTTTTTATTGTATAATAATCAAAACATATTGCGGAGGCGTTTTTTATGACTGTTAAAAAACCGACGGATTATTTCCGTATCCTGTTATATTTTCTGTTCGGCGCGGCGCTCTTATTCTTGCGCTACGTCGGCAACAACGGCGAGCCGTTCTCTCTCGCCTTACTCTATGCCACAGGCGCGGCGGGGCTTTCCCCATTCGTTTGCGCGCTCACCTTTTTCCTTGTGTCCTTGCCGCAAGCAACGTTTGCGCAAGTCCTGCTCGCGGCAGGACAAGCCGTTTTGCTATCGGCGGGCTTTTTCGTGGAAAAACGGCTACATACACGGCATGGAAAAAACCCGACGTTTTTGCCCTTGCTTTGCCTGTCCCTTTCGCTTGGTGGGTTTGTCGCATTCGCGCCGTTCACGCCTTATGTTTTGCCGTTTTCCGTCGCGTTCTTATTGGACGCGCTTGCGCAAAAAGTGCTGATTGCCGCGTTCATTTTTCTGCTCGCCGCCGTGTTCTCGGTCGCTATCAACGCCCTGCTCAAAAAATTTCTCAAATGCCGATTAAAAGGCGAAGAACTCGTGTTCATCTCCTTGTTTTTCGTGCTTGTGGGCGTGGGGATTTGTCGGTTTTTGAGCGTGAACGCATACATGGGTATCTCATTATTCTTTATTTTGCTGTTTGCTTGTGCCACCAAAGACGCCTCCGCGCTCGTCTGCGCATTCGTTTTGGCAATGCCGCCCATGCTCGTTGTCAGCCTTTCGCCTGAACGTTTTTTCGTCTACGGCGTTACCATCGTGCTGTTTATGAAATCGGGCAGACTTGCCGCCTCGCTTGCTATGCTCGCCGTCTTTTTCTTATACGGGTATTTTGACGGATTATATTTATATGAAACAAGTGCGCTCGTGCAATCCACCCTTTCAGCGGTTTTGCCTGCCCTGCTCTTTATTTTACTCCCTTCGCCGCTAATCCGTGAGCTAGAAAACAAGCTCGTTATCTACCGTGAAAAACATCTTTCGCGCGTAGCTATCAATCGTAACCGCGCGGCAATCGGAGAACAGCTGTTTGAAATTTCCTCCGTATTCCGCGAGATTGAAACGACGTTCGCCGCGCTCGGCACAACGGAGGCAGAGGAAAGCGCAAAGGAATACATACGCGGCGCGGTGCTCGAAGAGGCGTGCAAGCCCTGCCCGCAATACCGCGCCTGCCGAAGAAAGGGCGCAATAAACGACCTTGCACGGCTTGTGGATATAGGCTGTTTGAAAGGGAAAGTCAATCTTATCGACGTGCCGACAGGGCTCGCGGAATCGTGCATAAGTCAAAGCAACGTCCTCTACGCGCTCAACCGTCAGCTCGGCGACTACCGAAAGTATATGACGGAAACGGAAAATGCGGCAAACGGCAGAGCGTTGCTTGCGGGACAAGCGCAGGGCGTGAGCGAAATCCTCAAAAACTTGGCACTCGAACAGAGCGAGCCGCTCCGCATCTACACGGACAAGGAACGCGCGCTGAATATCGCGCTTTTGTCGGCAGGAATCGTTTGTTCGGAGGTGCTCGTCTACGGCGACGAGGACTGCCCCACTCTGTCCTTAATAACGTTCGGAAAAGCAGACGTTAAAAAAATTGCCGCCGTTGCGAGCGAGCAATTCAAGACAAGTATGATAATTTCCGAGCGTATATCGCTCACGAGCGACAAATTCTGTTGCATTTTACGGAAAAAACCGCGCTATGACGCGGCGTTTGGGGTTGCAAGCGCGAAAAAGGCGGGCGAAAGCGCGAGCGGCGACACGCACTCGGTAATTCGAATTGACGAACGGCGGTTTATGGTCGCGCTGTCCGACGGTATGGGTAGCGGCGAATACGCACGGCGTATTTCGGAAAGTACGATTTCGTTGCTTGAAAGCTTTTATCGGGCGAAAATGCCCTCTGGGTCGGTGCTGTCCACTATCAATAAACTGCTCACGTTCAGCAAAGAGGAAACGTTTGCCTGTGTGGACGTTGCCGTCATCGACCTTGACAACGGCACTGCGGATATTGTCAAAATCGGTTCGCCTGTCGGGTTTATCCTTTCGGGGAACGTTGTCAAAGTGCTTGACAGCGAATCGTTGCCGCTGGGGATTTTGGATTCTTTGCACCCTGAAACGGCGAGCTACGAGCTACGAGAAAACGACGTGTTGCTGTTTTTAAGCGACGGCGTTACGGGTGCGTTCGGTTCGACGACCGACCTATACGATACTTTGAAAAACATTCCCGCGCATAACCCGCAACAGCTTGTCGATTTACTGCTCGAAAACGCGCTCAAAGCTTATGGCGGCGTGGCAAAGGACGATATGACCGCGCTTGCGGTGCGCCTATTCAAAGCGGCGTGAGGAAACAATGCAAAACCGCTCCCGTTGTCGCAACGGGAGCGGTTGTTTGTTTTCAACGATTATTCTTCGTCTTTCTTTTCTTCTTCTGCGGGAGCTTCTTGCGTAGCTTCTTTTGCAGCTTGTTTTGCCGCAAGTTTCGCCATTCTCGCGTCCTTTCTCGCTTGCGCTTTCATTTCTTTCGTAACGATACGAGCCGCGTCGATACGAGCGCGCATTTCCTGCGGTGTAGGAGGCACGAACGCCGAACCCTCTGCGTTTTCTTCGATTACTTCATAACCCTCGTCGCGCTCTAACAGCGTCGCTTCCGTTTCGCCGTCGAACATGTGGATATGATGCGCGTCGAACGCAAGCTCTACAACGTCTTTCAAAGCAACGACTGCACGGGAAGAAATCTTCGCAATCATTTGCGTGGAGTTGTCGATAACCGAGCTTTCCTTGCCCTCGTGGTCAAGCTCGCAGTAAACCTGCGTTTCCGCACCGAGCTTTTCGATAACTTCGATACGCGCTTTTACAACCGTGTCGGGAGAGCTAGCAATGAACATCTGGTCTTGGTGAATATCTTCGGGACGAACGCCGAGCGTAATGTATTTGCCCGTGTCAAGATATTCGTTGATGTTCTTAATTCTCGCCGCAACGCTCTTGGGCAACAAAATCTTGTTGTTACCGATAAAGTTCACGTATACCTTGCCCTTTTCGGAGGTCAACGTGGATTCTTTGAAGAAGTTCATTTGCGGCGTGCCGATAAAGCCTGCAACGAACAGGTTTACGGGATAATCATAGAGGTTCTGGGGCGTGTCTACCTGTTGCATGAAACCGTCTTTCATAACAACGATACGCGTACCCATCGTCATAGCCTCGACTTGGTCGTGGGTAACGTAGATGAACGTCGTTGCCAAACGTACGTGGAGTTTGGAAATTTCCGTTCTCATGGACGCACGGAGTTTCGCGTCGAGGTTGGACAAAGGCTCGTCGAGAAGGAATACTTTCGGTTCACGAACAATCGTTCTACCAAGCGCAACACGCTGACGTTGACCACCGGAAAGCGCTTTCGGTTTACGGGAAAGATAATCGGTGATACCGAGAATTTCCGCCGCCGCTTTTACCTTTTGATCGATGATTTCCTTGGGTACTTTACGAAACTTCAAACCGAACGCCATGTTGTCGTACACGGACATATGGGGATACAACGCGTAGTTCTGGAAAACCATGGCGAT
>JAFTKT010000099.1 GCA_017453145.1 Clostridia bacterium | reverse complement strand
GCAAGAACTGATACAGCGCCTGTTGATTGTATTTTCGGTTTGTGGAGCTCCCGTCGTTTTCATGCGTAAAGCGGAATTCGCCGCTACCTACTCTATACGCGGACGGAAATACGATTTTATTCTCGAAAATATAATAGCCGCCCTGCGAAAGCTGTATTTGCATGCCGTTTTCGTCCGTAACGAAAAGCGGCTTGACGTATTTTTTCAGTTTATAATCGGTCAAAATTTCGTCCTTTTTGTCTTGGGGTACGAAATAGTATTTATAGCCCAAAAAGGAATCGCCGAACTCGTCGCTACGGTTGCTTTTGCCGCTACTATGCGCGCTTTTTAAGCTATTTTTGCCGTTGCCTTGATAGCCGAAGAGGTTATAAATCACGAAATTATCTTTATCAATTACGGACGAAAACACGCTAAACGAATGACTGTCGCCCGTAAACGGCGCGGTTGCCGTCAGTTTGTCGTGATAGTCTTTCACGCGGAAATGCCCGTCGTCCCGCTCGTTGAGTTGAGCGCATAGGCTTTGATAGGTCATCAAATCCACGTGTTGCGTGGAACAGTTTCCGAGCACGAGTTGGTTGTTATAGAAAAGCACTTGCACGCCCACCACGAGAATAAGCACGTAGGATAACAGTCTTGGCGAAATACGTTTCGCGCCGACAAACGCACAGCCTACGCCCGCTACAATAACCACGAGCACGAAGAACACGGCAATCACTTCTAACCCGCCGAGCGAGTGTGCAAACCGCGCGGGGAGGCTCTGAAACGCCTCTAAAATTTCCGAATCGGTGGTGAGCCCGTTCCATATATTCTTATAATGCTCGGCAGAAATAAACCAAACGAGAAACGCCGCCACCGCCACGCCGATTGCGATTATGGTAACCGTGTAGCCGTTCGTCTTATACCTGCCCCCCTCGTTTTCCGTTTTTACAGGTTTTAAGAACCCGCCGTCAAAGGCGCGGTTCTTTTCAAAACACAAGTCCTCAATCGCTAGACACGCACCGCCCAGAAAGTATAGCGCGTTCAAAAATCCGAAACGGAGGGCATAGGACATATACGAGCCCATATTCAAAAGGAGCATTGCCTCGTCGACAAGCACGGGTAACAGCGTGAGCGCAGCCGCCGCGAGCATGAATTTCGCAAACGGGGCTTTTAAGCCTTTTCGGCAAAACCAAACGAGCGTGAGCGCAACGAACACGGAATCGGAAAGGATATACGACCATTTCCGATAAAGCGCAAGCGACCAGTCGTCTAAAAACGTTGAGGAATTAAAATTGCCGAGCGTGCCGTCGGGCAGAGCTGAAAACCCAAACCAAAGATTTTCGAAGATACCGCCGTCGCCTCCCCGACCACTACGAAGATACGCGACGAGCGCAGGGAAGAGCACGGGCAACGACATCAAAATCGCCACTACAAACGCAAGGCAAAGGCGGGTGATAAACAGTTTCCGTTCCGTTCTGTCGACACAGAAAAGCGCGTAGAATATAAGCGCGGGAAACGCCGTGAGCATGGAAAAGCAAGCAATCGAAAAACAGGTGTAGACACAGCACGCCGTTAACACGGAGAACGCGACGTATTTCCCCGTCTGCACGAACCTTTTGAACGCCCACGCGCAAAAGGGTAGGTATATTAAGAAATCCATCCAATTGATATACGTGCAGGAAACGAACGTGTAGCCGCAATAGGCGTATACGACCCCTATCACCGTGCAAATGTATTCGGGGATATTTTTGAAAAGCCTTTGTGCAAACCACGCGCCCGAAAATGCAATCGCGGCAACCTTTAATCCCATGACGATGCTACTTGCATGCGCGACCATACCGTCGCCGAAAATCAAAAAGAGAAAGGAAAAGGGACTGACGAAGAAATATAAAAACGTGCCGAACACGTCCGCACCGCCCGCAATCGCATACGAATAAAAAAGCGAGGATTTACCGTCCAACACGTCGAACAAATGCTCGATAAACGGACAAATTTGCGCAGACAAATCGTAGCTTGCGAGCGTATAGTTCGTGCCGAACGGATACACGCCGTAAGAAACGAGCGCGCAAACAAACGCAACGAGTACCAACACAGGTGCAAAAAACAACGGGTAATTCTTATCGAAAAACACCGTCGCTTTTTCTTTGAAGGTTTTTGCCTTGACAATTTCTTCCATACTTTTATTGTAACAGTTTTGCCTGTAATAGTCAAATAAAAAAGGGAGAAAATCGTAAACTTTCTCCTTTCTCCCTTTTCAAGCCGTATTATTTGTTTTGGATATATTCGTCAATCGCTTTCGCCGCAACTTTGCCCGCGCCCATTGCCTTGATAACGGTCGCCGCGCCCGTTGCCGCGTCGCCACCGCAATATACGCCCTCAATCGAGGTCTTGCCTACCTCGTCCACCGCAATCTCGCCGCGACGGAGGGTTTCCAAGCCCGGCGTGGTCGCTTTGAGCAAGGGGTTCGGCGACGTGCCGAGCGACATAATCACGCTGTCTACGGGAATGACAAACTCACTGCCCTCTACCGCTTTGGGCGAACGACGTCCGCTTTCGTCGGGCTCGCCGAGCTCCATTCTAATGCATTCGATACCGTTTACCCAGCCATAGCTCGGGTCGCGGGGGTCGGTTGTAGGTGTTGACAAAATTTTCGTGGGGTTTGTGAGCAAATCGAAGATAATGCCCTCTTCTTTCGCGTGCTCGATTTCTTCTCTACGCGCGGGCAATTCCTCCTCGCCGCGACGGTAAATGATATGCACTTCCGCGCCCAAACGCTTTGCCGTACGCGCCGCGTCCATTGCTACGTTGCCGCCGCCCACGACCGCTACACATTTGCCGCGTTGGATAGGCGTGTGGCTGCCTGCACGATAGGCTTTCATTAAGTTGGAACGGGTTAAAAATTCGTTTGCGGAATACACGCCTTTCAAGCTTTCGCCCGCAATACCCATAAACTTGGGCAAGCCTGCACCCGAGCCGATAAACACCGCCTCGAAACCGTATTCTTCTTTCAATTCCTCAATCGTGATGACACGACCGATAACCATATTCGTTTCAATCTTCACGCCGAGTGCTTTGAGATTGTCCACCTCTTTTTGCACGATTGCTTTGGGCAAACGGAATTCGGGGATACCGTAAACGAGTACGCCGCCCGCGACGTGCAACGCCTCGAACACGGTTACTTCATAGCCCATTTTCGCCAAATCGCCCGCACACGTCAAGCCCGCAGGGCCGCTGCCGACAATCGCGACTTTATGTCCGTTGGAGGGGGCAGGTACGGGTTGAACCTTGCAATTTGCGTTATGCCAGTCGGCAACGAAACGTTCCAAACGACCAATTGCGACCGATTCACAGCCTGCTTTGATGCCGCGCGTGCACTTGCCCTCGCATTGGGTTTCTTGGGGGCAAACTCTACCGCAAACGGCAGGAAGCGCCGAGTCCTGCGCGATAATTTGATACGCCGCCTCAAACTCACCTTCCGCTACTTTTGCGATAAATTCGGGGATTGCGATATTGACGGGACAAGCCGCTACGCAAGGACGGTTTTTACAGTTTATACAACGCTTTGCCTCGTCGATTGCCTGCTCCGCCGTGTAACCGAGCGCGACTTCTTCAAAGTTGCCGTTCCGAACGAGCGGGTCTTGCGCCGGCATAGGATTTTTCAAAGGATTCATATTAAATTTCGCCATGATTATTGCACTTCCTTTTTGAAAAGATTGCACGCCGTTTCTCTTTCGCGTGTTTCAAAATCCGAATACGTTCTCGCGCGGCTCATTGCCTCGTCGAAATCGATTTCGTGCCCGTCGAATTCCGGTCCGTCCACGCAGGCAAACTTCATTTGTCCGCCAACCGTCAAACGGCAACCGCCGCACATACCCGTTCCGTCTATCATAATCGGGTTCATGCTCGCAATCGTTTTCACGCCGTATTCTTTCGTCGTGGCGCAAACGAATTTCATCATAATCAGAGGCCCTATCGTGATAACCTCGTCGAATTTTTCACCCTTTTCCAACAGCTCTTTGAGCGGCACGCAAACGTTGCCCTGTCTGCCATACGAGCCGTCGTCCGTCATCATATGAAAATCAGAGGACGCCGCCTTAAATTCGTCTTCTAAAATCACGAGCTCTTTGCTACGGAAACCGATAATCGACGTAACTTCCGCGCCCTGTTCTTTCAAAGCCTGCGCAACGGGTAATGCAATCGCACAACCTACGCCGCCGCCGACTACGCATACCTTTTTCAAGCCCTCCACGTGCGTGGGTCTGCCGAGCGGACCTACGAAATCGGGGATACTGTCCCCCACCTGTTTGTGATTGAGCAGTTCCGTCGAGCCGCCGACAATCTGGAAAATAATTTTAACCGTGCCTTTGACTCTATCATAGCCCGCTATCGTGAGCGGAATACGCTCTCCGTCCTCGTCCACGCGCAAAATAATAAACTGACCCGCAAGCGCTTTCTTCGCCACGAACGGCGCAAGAATTTCCATTTGCGTTACCGTCGGATTTAAGGATTTCTTACTGACGATTTGATACATTCCTTCGTGTTCTCCTTTCATAAAATACTTTCACGAAATATTATACAACGAAACAAAAGCTTTGTCAAACCCTATGCCCCGCTTTTTCATTCTTTTCAATCGTTCAATCGATAAAAATTTAACAAATTACAATTTTGGCGGGTTTGTTCGTCAAGTATAATAACACGCGGAAAAGGTTTTCCGATAATCGCTCGGCGTCATACCCGTCCGCGCCTTGAACACGCGCATAAAATAGTATTCGTCCTCATACCCCACGTCGTAGGCAACCCGCTTGACGGAATTCGTGCCTCCCGTCAAATGCCGCTTGGCACATTCCACGCGTTTTTCCGTCAAATATTCTTTCGCCGTTCTGCCCGTGAATTTACGGAACAGAAAGGAAAGGTATTTGCCGTTATAACCGAACCGCGCCGCAAGCGCCGCAAGCGAGAAATTTTCCGAGATATGCAACGAAACCCAACCGATAATCTCGGCAAAGCGTTTGTTTTCGGTATACGGCGAAACGGATTGCCGATATTGCGCGCCAAGCTCGGCAAGCAACGCGCCCGTCAAACAGTCTTTTACCAACCCGTCTTTCTTTTCAAAGAAATAATGATTGAGCTCTGTCAGCATTACCGTCAGTCTGTCCTCACTACAAAGCGTGAACTGTTCCGCAAAATAAATGCGTTTTTCTTTTCCCGCGCAGGATAAGCGCGCCGCTTCCTCGTTATCGTAGATTTCCACGTTGCCCTCGAAATGCAACCAAAAAAAGCTGCTAACGGCAAGCCGCGTGCCTGCCTGCTCGCCCTTTGCGTGCAAGATAATTTCGCCTTGCTTGACGCACCGCTCCTCGCCTTGTTTCAACCATAATTCGCCGCTGTTTACATAGAACAATTCAAAATTTTTAAGAACGCGGTGTAGATGCTTTCGAGGCTTATCCTCTACCGATTTCCCTGATTGCTCATATTTTGGCAAAGTGCTCAAATCTATCACGTAGTAACGCATATCTGTTTTCTCCCATTTTTCTAAATTATACAGTAAAAAAGGAAAAATGTCAATCTAAATCTGACTTTTTTCTATTCTTTTTATGTTTTTTTCTATTGTATTTGTCCGATAATTCTGTTATACTGATACCAACCCTAACGACAAGGAGAAAGGTATGGAGAATTTTAATTTATTTCAAGTAAAACTGACGGGCGGTTTTTTCGCCGAACAACAAAAGCTCAACGCGGACGTTACGCTTCATAGCGTATACGAGCGGTTTGCGGAAACAGGTAGATTTAAGGCGCTTAAATGCAAAAACGAAGAACCGCACGCGCATATTTACTGGGATAGCGACGTTGCCAAATGGATTGAGGCGGCGGCGTATCTCCTCTCCCGAAAAGAGGACGCGAGCATTCGTGCCAGATATGAGGAGGCGGTGTGCGACATAATTGCCAACCAATGCGAAAACGGGTATTTCAATTCGCATTTCCAAGTCTACGAACCCGAGAACGTCTTTACGCGACGTCATGACCACGAGCTGTACTGCGCAGGGCATATTTTCGAGGCGGCAGTTGCCGCGAGCGAGTATTTACACGACGACAGACTGCTCGCTTTCTCGGAAAAATACGTCGACTACATATACGAGCGTTTCGTCGTGAAACAGGATACCTTCTTTACAACACCCGGACACGAGGAAATCGAAATTGCCCTCTTGCGCTTATACACGCTCACGAAAAAAGAAAAATACAAGGAGCTTGCGGCGTTTTTCTTGGATATGCGAGGAAAAACCGAAAACGCGCAAGAAAAGAAAGACGTACGTTTTCAAAGTCATTTGCCCGTTCGCGAGCAAACGACGGCCGTAGGGCATGCCGTGCGCGCGTTATATTTATATACGGCTATGGCGGATATGGCGCAAATCGAAAAGGACGAAACGCTGAAAAATGTGGTAGAATCGTTGTTTGAGGATATTGTCAATCATAAAATGTATATCACGGGCGGCGTTGGTGCCGACCCTTTGAAAGAGGGTTTTGCCTCGCCTTTCGACCTGCCTCTTCACAACGCTTACTGTGAAACGTGCGCGGCGATTGCGTTTGCGTTTTTCTGCGATAAGCTTTCCTTGCTTTCAGGCGACAAAAAATACGCCGACATTTTCGAACGGGTGTTATATAACGGTATTTTGGCGGGAATTTCCCGTTCGGGCGATAAATTTTTCTATGCAAATCCGATAGAGGTATACCTCCCGCGCATACAACGGAACGCAGGTCGCCCACATTCTTTCCCCGCCAAGCGGTTGCAAGTGTTTAACACCTCGTGTTGCCCGCCGAATGTGTGCCGCTTTTTTGAGAGATTGCCGCAATACGTTTGGTATAGCGACGTTTCCAACAGCACGCTCGTGCTTTCACAGTTTATTTCTTGTGCCCTGCATAGCGAGTTTGTAGACGCAGACGTTGTTTCCGATTTTCCTTATTCGGGCAAAGTTCGCATAAAAATCCATTCGCACGGTCAGAAAATTTTGTTCAAGGTACGCAAGCCGGAATGGAGCGACGAAACGTTCGACAATGAAAAAGACGGGTATCTCGTCTACGAACAGGTTTTTGACGGCGAGGAGCTTATTCTCGATTTCAAACCCACGCTCAAAAAGGTTTATGCAAACGCACAAGTAGCGGAGGCTGCTGACAAGGTCGCGTTCACGTTCGGTCCGCTTGTGCTTTGCGCAGAGGGTGCGGACAATCCCCTGCCCTTATTCTCGACGCGAATTGGGGATATAAAAGACGCCAAACTCACGTTCCGCGCAGACGCGCCCACACCGTTCGCCGCATACCTGCCCGCAAGGTATCGCGAAAATGAAAACGGATTATACGCGTATACCAAAACGGAAAAGGATTGCACCCTCACGCTCATTCCCTATTTCGCTTGGGCAAACAGAGGCGAAAACGATATGAGGATTTGGTTCGCGGAATACTAATTCGCTGTTAAACGCTCCGCGCCGAAATTTCGGCGCGGAGTTTTTTATAAATTTCGTTTTTGGACTGTTTTTTGGTTGCCTTTCGAAAGGATAAGTAGTATAATAGTTTACGATATTAAACAAACGAACACGATTTCGATTTATTTTCCCTATCGCGTCCGCTATCGGAGGCATTTTTTTTATGCAAGTTTTACTCACTTTATCCTTATCGCTTTTGGCGGGACTTTTGCTCTCCCGTCTTGCTAAACTGTTAAAACTCCCTGCCGTAACCGCGTATTTGGTGGCGGGGATTTTGGTAGGACCGTATTGTCTTGGTGCGTTTCAAGTATCAGGGCTGGGTTTTACAGGCAAAGCGGACGTGGAAAGCGTGTCCATTCTTTCCGACGTGGCACTCGGTTTTATCGCGTTTTCTATCGGGAACGAATTCCGCTTGCCGCAACTTAAAAAAATCGGGAAACAGGCGACAATCGTCGGTATTTTCCAAGCGGTAGTTACTACTATCGTGGTGGATTTCGCTTTGATTTTATTGCATTTTGCAATGCCCGACAAGCTGTCCTTGTCTGCCGCGCTCGTGCTCGGCGCAATCGCGTCGGCAACCGCGCCCGCCGCGACGCTTATGGTCGTGAAACAATATAAAGCGAAAGGCCCTGTTACCGATATTTTATTGCCAGTCGTGGCGCTTGACGATGCGGTGGGGTTGGTGTTGTTCGCGATTTCGTTCGGTATTGCAAAGGCAATCAAAGTGAGCGCAATCTCCGTTGTTTCAATACTTGTTGAGCCGATTTTGGAAATTGTTTGTTCGCTTGCGCTCGGCGCGGGTATGGGCTTTTTATTCAGTCTTTGCGAACGGTTTTTCCACTCCCGCTCCAAACGTCTTGCCGTGTCCGTTGGGTTTGTTGTGCTCACGATTGCGCTTTCTATGCTTAAATTTAATATCGGCGGCGTACATATCGGATTTTCCTCTTTGCTCGTCTGTATGATGCTCGGTACAATCTTTTGCAATATTTGCGATTTTTCCGAAGAGCTTATGGACAGAGTCGACCGCTGGACCGCGCCCCTGTTCGTGCTGTTTTTCGTCATCAGCGGTGCGGAGCTTGAATTGTCCGTGTTTACCGACCTTATGATTGTGGTAATCGGGCTCGTCTATATTTTAAGCCGTTCGGCAGGAAAATACAGCGGCGCGTTTTTGAGTTCCAAGCTCGCAGGCTGCGACGATAATATCGTGAAATATTTAGGCATTACCCTCCTGCCGCAAGCAGGCGTTGCGCTGGGTATGGCGAATATGGCGTTAAACTCCGTCGAGCTTGGCGCAGAGGGTTTATTGATTGCAAACATTACGCTGTTCGCCGTGCTTATTTATGAATTAGTCGGACCTGCCTTGACGAAAACGGCGCTTTTGAAAGCGGGCGACATTGACCCCGAAGGTTGGAGCAGTGCGCGCCACGAGCACGCAAAAAAGAAAGCGCTTGAAAGCCAAAACCAAGCGCAATAAAAGAATATACATGCATATATTTGCGGCGGGTTGCCTTTGCGCAACCCGCCGCTTTTATCGTTATTTCTTCTTTTTGAATTCTTTCATACCGTTCGTCGAGCCGCCGTCGCAAAGCACGTCTACGCCCGCGAGATAACCGTTACGCTCGTCCGCAACCGTCGCCAACGCATAGCCGAGCTCTTCGGGTTTGCCCATTCTTTCCTCTGCGGAAAACGGGATTAACATTCCACCGTCTTTCGATTCGAGATTTCCCATATCCGTTGCAATCAAGCCCGGACTTAAAGACACCACGCGAATTCCCTTTTTGCCGTATTCAAACGCGCATTTTTTCGCGTACCAAACCACGAAATTTTTGGACAGCGAATACGCAAAGCCCTTGCGTTGATATTCGCCCTTTGCAAGGTTACTTCTTTTAATCAGCTTTTTCAAGAATTTTTCCTCGTCCGTTTCCGCAAGCTTATACGCTTTCTTCGGAATAATCATAGACGGTAAAATATACGCCGAGTTCGACGAAACGTCTACGATTACGCTCCCCGCGTTCATTACTTTGGAAAATTCCTCGTTCATATACACCGTGCCGAGTGCGTTAATCCGTAAAATAGATTCCTGCGTGCCTTTCATAGCAGGCGATACCCCTGCCGAGTTAATCACGTTCTTGACTTCCCCAAGCCCTGCCGCGAACGCCGCAAGCTCCTTGACGCTTTCGCGTGAGGACGTGTCGCACGTCTTTGCATAAGCCTCGTAGCCGAGCGCTTTCAGTTCGTTCACCGCGTTTTCAAGCTTACTCATCGTTCTGCCCGAAATCACGATAATTTTGTCTTTGGGCATGCATTTCGCGGACTCTAAACCCATTCCGCTACCGCCGCCCGTAATGACGCATACGTTTGCCATAATTGTTTCTTTCTCCTTTTGTATTTTTGAGGTTTTCCTCATTTTTTCCTTTCCTATTATACTGTTCATATCCTCAAATGTCAATTAGTTTTTTCCTGCTTTTCAAACTTTTTAATCGCTCAATCGATAAAAATTAACCATTTTCTTTTTGTGGTAAAATTTGCTTGCGATTTTTTGCGCTTTTTTATGTTTTTTTTTGTAAAATCCGTTTACTTTTTCATCAATTCCGTGTATAATAATATAGCTAAATTATTTACGGGGGTGCACCGAATTCGATTACAGGTGGAGCGAAAGGATAAGCATACCGCAGACGGAGTGGCTGCGTTAAAACATTCCAACTAAACTTAAATGCAGATAGAAATGCAAACTACGCTTTAGCAGCGTAACTCGTTTTATAAACGAACGTCGCGCCCGATTTATCCGTCGGTCGGGGTCGCGGCGTCAATCAGACGGAAAAATCTTTTTGAAATCGGAAAGCGTTTTGGAAAGATTATTCAGCTTTCTGCGCCCTGCAAAGCGTGTTTACCCGCGTTGCAGCGTTAAGAATAGTAGATAAAATAAGTATGTAGAAAGTTCTTTGGCAGCCGAGTAAGACGTGAGTTTAACTCTCACCACCTCCACCACAAAAAACGCCCTTTGACGGGTGTTTTTTCTTTACAAAATTCTTGTTATATGATATAATGTAATCATATTTTTACTTTGGAGCAATGGTATGTTAGAACTTCAAAACGTTACCAAAATCTACAAGACACAAGCGGGCACGGTCAAGGCGCTCGACGGCGTGTCTTTGACGTTCCCCTCTTCGGGGCTCGTGTTCATCACAGGTAAAAGCGGTTGCGGTAAAACCACGCTACTCAACGTAATCGGCGGGTTAGACGGCATTGACGACGGCGAAATCCTCGTACAGGATAAGAAATTTTCCGCCTTTTCCGCCTCTGAATACGACAGCTACCGCAATACCTTTATCGGGTTCATATTCCAAGAATATAACCTGCTTTCGGAGTTTTCCGT
>JAFTKT010000098.1 GCA_017453145.1 Clostridia bacterium | reverse complement strand
CCCCATTTACCGATAACGCCGCCCACGCAGTCTGCCGAGCCCGTAACCGTCGCGTGGTTGACGAGGTTGTTGAACGGACACGCGCCCGCAATCCAAGTTCTGCCGATAACACCGCCCACGCAGTATTGTCCGCTTACCACGCCGAAATTCTCGCAATCGCGAATCACGCCGCCGTCGATATAGCCGAGTATACCGCCCGTGCCGCCCGTGCCGTTCGTAACCGCCGAAGAGGTTACGCTTGCATAGTTTTTACAGCCCTCCATCGTGCCTTTGCCCGACAACATACCGACGATACCGCCCATGTTCGGGACAATGCCGCGAACGCTACCTGAAACCACTTCTACTTTTTGGACAATTCCGTTGCCATTGACAAGCGCCGCAAGCACACCGACGTTCCCGTGCGTTTCGCTCGTCGTTTCCACACTTGCGTTCCAGAATTTAAGATTTTTTACCGTACCCGAAAGCGTGAGAAAGAACCCTGCGCTCGCGTCGGTCGAAGAAAGGCTGAAATTCTTGATTTGATGTCCCGCGCCGTCCAGCGTCGCGCCGAAATCGAACGGCGTCCAGCTTATTCCGCTCATATCAATGTCGTTTTTAAGCACGAACACCTCTTGCGCGATGCAGTTCGAAAGCCACGCAAGCTCACTCGCTTCCTTAATATATATAGGTTTCAAATTCACATAAGAAACGTTGTTTTGTCCGACGTATTTACCGCCTGCCGCGTCGTTCACTTTCACCGTGCCGTAGGAGCCGCAAGCGTTAATCGTCGCTTTGCCGCCCAAACACGCCACAATACCGCCCGCAAGCTCGGTGCCCGTAACGTTGCCCTCGTTGATACATTCCTTAAAGGTCATTGCACTCTTAATCCAAGCGCAAACGCCCGCCGCGTTCTTGCCCGAAACCGTGCCGTAGTTTTCACAGCCGTAAATATCCCCGCCGATTACGTGCAACGCACCGATGACGCCGCCCGTTTGATTGCCGTTATTCACCGACGTTACCGTCGCGTAGTTCTTACAGTTGCGGATAATGGGCGAGCCGCTTGAAGTGCCGCCGAGCACACCGCCGCAATCGTAGTTCCCTTCCGTGTTTACCGAGCCGTAGACGGTGATATTTTCTATCAACGCGTTGCCGTTCGCCACTTTGGCAAAGCCGCCGATTTGTTGACAGCCGCCCGTGTTCGTAACGCTGATATTCACGTCTAATTTCAAATTCTTGACCGTGCCCGTAACGGCGTTGAACAGATTTGTTTTCAACCCCGAAACCTTAAAGCCCGAGCCGTCGAGCGAGCCCGAGAAATCGACCGCCGTCCACGTCTTGCCCGAAAGGTCGATATTTTTAGCAAGCACGTATACCCCCGCAGGGTTTTCGGCAATCTTCAAGAACTCGTCTGCCGTCGTGATTTCCGTGTAATTCTCAAATGCGGGATTGACCTCGAATTTCGCCGTCAGTTTCCCGTTCTCGGTAATTTGCGTATTCGAAAGGCTCTCGCCGTTTTCGTTCGTGCAAAGCTCGTCGTTATACAGCCAGCCCTTGAAAATATGCGCCTTTTTATAGGGCACGGGCAAAGTAAAGTTTTCGCCGTAGGTTACCGAAACGGGCGCTTTGTCCTCCATTGTCCCGCCCGAAAGCTCGAACGTGAGCGTATACGTTTCGGGATACACTTGCACGACGAAATTGCAGTCTGCGGCGGGCATATTGAAAGTATATTCCTTCTCGCGCGTTACGCACGCGCCGTTACTGTTATAAATGCCGCCGTAGAAATAGCCCTCTTCGACCGTTACGGTGAATTTCGCAGGCTCGCCCGATACGTAGTATTCTTCCACCTGCGCCGTTGCCCCCACGCTCGTGGAAAGCCCGTCTTTGTCCTTGTATTCGATATTGACGTAGTATTTCTTCGTGTATTTTGCATACAGCGTCGTTTCTTCGTCCAAATACCCCCAAATCTCGTAGCTTACGCCTTTGGAGTCCGTCAATTTCTTGGCATTGTCGCCGTCGCCGTCGAACCAGCCCGCGAACGCAAACCCCTCGTAGGTAGGCACGGCGAGCGTGTATTTCGCGCCGTATTCCACCGTCGTTTGTTCTTGCGAAAGCGTGCCGCCGTTCGTTTGGAATTTCGCCGTTCTATCTATCCCCTTGTATTTCGCGTACATTTTGCCGCCGCCGAACGAACCGACGGAAATCACCGTGCGCGGCGTATCCGACAAGTCCTCTTGCATGCACCAGCCCACGAACGTGAAATTTTCCTTTTCGGGCGCAGGTAATTCCTTGTAATCCTCTATCGTATACGAAACGGGCGCAAAGCTACCGCCGCCGTTCGACTCGAACGTGAGGGTATACGTTTCCATTTCCCAACGCGCCCAGTACAGCTCGTTTGCCGAATAGTAGCTAATCGACTGCACCGCGTTGCCGCCGAAATAGTTGTTCGTGTACCAACCGATAAACTCATACCCGTTCTTTTGCGCGGGTTGATACATCTCGTTATCGCCCTGATAAATCTTGACGGGCGTTGCCGAAACGCCGACGTCCTCGTAGAAATAGAACGTCTTGTATTCCCGCCAAATCGCATACAGCGTTACGTCCTCTGCAATCGCCGTTTCGTCGGTAACCTCGACCATGCTATATGCGTCCGTCGACCAACCGACCAGCTCGCGCGAGCCCGTGTCCACGAGCTCGGGGAATTCCGTTTTAATCGTTGCAAACGTCGCGCCGTATTCGACCGTGCCCGATTTGTTTTCGTAGTCCTCGTCCTGATAATCGAACGTATATGTAAACGTTTGCACTTTGTATTGCGCCGTGAGATATACTTTCGTATTCTCCGTGAACGTGAAGTTCTCGCCCGTCAATTTGTCCTTGCCTTCGAGCAAGTCGCCGTTTTCGTCCGTTACGGGCGTTTCGCCGTTGAGCCAGCACACGAACTCTTTCCCTGCTACGGGCGTGGGCGTGGGGAACGAATACAAATCGCTTTCGTATTCAAACGTTTTCGTCAGCTCCTCTTCGTCCATCGCGCCGTCCTCGCCGGCGTTGAAATAGAACGTACATTCCATCTTCGACCAGCGCGCGTATAACTGCAAGCCGTTTTGCACCAAAATCAAGCAGTTCCCGTTTTTGTCGACAATCTGCAAGCCCGCCGCGTCGTATAAGCCCTCAAAGACTAAACCCGCGCGTGTGGGCGCGCGGAAAACGAACCGACCGTCTAAAATGGACATTTGCACGGGCGTATTGCTTGGATTAAGGTTGTAAATCTGGACGTATTCGGCATTGCTCGAACCGCCGCCCTCGTAGGAGAATTCCTCCTCGTCGCACGCCGCGCCCAAACCCAGACACAGCGCCGCCGTCATTGCCAACAACAGGCTCGCGATAGTTTTCTTGAAACGTTTCATCACTTCTTTTCGCCTCCTCTTATTCCCAAACGGCATAAAGCGTTATGTCGCTCTTAACGTTATAGAGAGAATACCCTGCCGAGTTTAAGTACTGCGTGCCGCCGTATGCCGACGTCCAAAGCCCCGCAAAATCATCGACCGTTTTGCCTTCGGGCAAATGGTAGGACAACATAGTCGAAAGCCCCGTGTCGCTCGTGTTCACCGGACTGTACGAGCTGTATAAGCTCCACACGCCGCAAGCGCCTTGAATGGTCCAGTTCATATCCTCGCGCACGTCAATCGTCGTATAATCCGTGCCGTATTCGTCCCAATAAATGGTTACGGTATGCATATACTCCGTCATTCTCTGTTCTTCCCAGTCGTCGTATTTGCCGTCCGACCAGCCCATGCCCGTCGCAATACCGCCTGTAAAGCCGAGATAAATGACGTATAAATTCAATAAAATAACGATAATTCTACCCATTTTCGTTTCCCTCTCTTCTTAACCGTTCTTGATAAATTTTGGATACAGCATCAAGCCGTCCTGTTTATCCGTCAGCGTAATGACGATATTGCCTTGTGCGTCCGCAAACCACGAATTTTCCGCAAAGCTCGGGTCTGCGTAATACCCCGCAAACGTATAGCCGTCCTTGCTCGCCGGAATGACGTCGCCGTCTTTTTTGTGCACGCGCGTATACTTGACCGTCGCATTGTCGTAATCGGGCTCGCCAAACTCCGAATACGGCACGTCGTAGTAATACCGCACGGTAATCGTTTCCTTGCCGTATTTTTCCATTTCGCTAATTTTGCCGTTCTGCTCCGCACAACCGCCGATACCCGAAATAAGCATCATGATGATGAACGCGGGAATGGCAATGACAAGTCCAAAAAAATTTCTCATTTCCGATTGCTCCTATCTAAAAAGTTTTTATTCTCCATTCTAAAAAATCAAACAATCAATAACTAATAAGCGTGCCTCGTTTGGTTGTGGACAACCAAACAAGGGGTGCACCCCTTGTTTTTTCGTTCCGATTTTTCCTTCGTCGAAAAAAGTTTTTATGCACGAAAAAGGCACACCCTTTCCAAAGTACCTTTCGCGCAAGAGTTTATTTTCTATGTATTTAATGAAGTTACAATATTATTCTACTACATTTTTTCCAATTTTGCAAGTATTTTTTATATAATATATAAAAAAAGCTTTGGCGCGTTGTCAAAGCTTTTTCCGTGATTTTTTGTCATTTTTTGGTCGTTTTTCCGTTTTTTATGCGTTTCGCCACGTTTGCCCGTCGGCGTTTTCTCATGCCGCGAGGAACAAATTCGTGATTTTGTACTCCGCGAGCGCAGCGTCGAGCATAGGGCGATTATATATCTTTTGGGTAAGCAGGTATGAGATGACGACGTCTTTTGCGATGGTGTAATCGAATTCGTAGCCGCAAACAAGCAACAGATTTTCCGTGTCCTCCATAGACAAATTCGCCGTCAGCGCGAGCGAGAACACGGTGTTTTTCGTGGGCATAAAATTCCCCTTTACAATGTCTTTCCAAATATTACCGTCGACGGCAAGTTTTTCGCCTGCCTCGCTTGTCGTGAGATTGTATTTGCGCAAAACGGCTTTTAACCATTTCACGAACCCATAGCGCGACGTTTTGTTTTTCATGCGCGCAAAAAAGGAAAGCGGACGGAACGAAAAGGAAAACGTCTTGTCGACGAGCTGCGCTTTGAGCGTTTTCAAAAGCTCGTCTTTATGCTCCTGCAAGGCAAGTCGCATGGTGTTTGCTGGCAGAGTATAGGCATACGTTCTGCCAAACTCGTCTATCTTCGAATCTTGCATTTTCGGCATACGGTAATTAGGCAAAACGCAAATTTTGTCATAATTTGCATACGTTTCGCAAAAATAGGCGTCCAAATCCGCGATAAAATCAAACATAGTTTTTCTCCAATATTTTCTATCCGTTTCATTATAACACTTTTGCCTATAAAACGCAACCGTTTTTATCCGCTTTTTTATACAACCGAGAAATGAAAATTTCGTGAAAAAGAAAAATTTTCAGAAACTTTTTCACATTTTTGCCTATTTTTACTTGCGTTTTTTTCAAATTTATGTTACATTATTGTTATAGTAACATAGGAGGAGCTTTTTTTATGAAGAGAGACAGAATTACAGAAATCGCCGAGCTGATTGACAAGCGCGGCAAGCTTTCCTTGAAACAGTTAAGCAGTTATTTCCCCAAAGTTTCGCTGATGACCTTGCGGCGCGACCTTTTTGATTTGGAGGAACAGGGCAAGGTTATCCGTATTCGCGGCGGCGCTATGTCCGTGCGCGACGTACAAAAAACGTCGGGCGAGCCGTATGTGAAAAAGACGACGATACATACGGACGAAAAGATTGAGATTGCGCAAAAGGCGGCAGGTTTGATTGACGAGGGCGCGTCGCTGTTTTTGGACGCGGGCTCGACCGCGCTGTATCTTGCCAAAGAAATGCCGGATATTCCTTGCAACGTGTTCACCAACGGCGTCGCGGTTGCGACCCAGCTTTGCACAAAAAAGAACGTTGTTGTCAATCTTCTCGGCGGACAGCTGATAAAGGACAATCTGTCGACGGCGTCCTCTTTCCCCTCCGAACAATTCGCCGACACGAACTTCGAAATTGCGATTATTGCGGCGGCGGCGTTTACGCCCGAGAGCGGATTCTCGTGCGCCTCACAGTTAGAGGCAGAACTGTTCAAGAGCGTTTGCAAAAAGGCGAAATTTACGTATATGATGCTTGACAGCTCCAAAATCGGCAAAATCAAGCCGTATACGTTCGCGCACACGGAGGACATCAACGTGATTATCACAGACGACGCGTTCCCCGAAGAGCTCAAAGAGCATTTCAAGGCATTGAATATCGTTGTTTTATAATTTTTCTCCTAAAAGTGCGGAGCGGTTCGTTTTCGAACCGCTCCGTTTTTGTTTTTTGGTTTATTCTCGGTCGATTACAACGCTCGCCGAAGAAAATCCTGTTTTCACCCAAACGGTATAAGCAAGCGAATCGAACCCACTCTCCACCGTTAGTTTATTTACGGCAAAGCCGTTTTTAAGCGCCACGCCGAGCTCAAATGCAGCGGCGGGCACGACAAGCGTTTCCGCCTGCCCGTTTTTCAAACGGCATACCTCTACTCCGTTTACGTAAACCACCATAGGTATCGCACAACCAACAAATGATTTTTTACGCCGAACGCTCATTTCACGCGTTTCCGCACTTTCGGGGGCAATTTCCTCGTCGAAATCGAACGGGGACGACAGGTTTTCTTCTATCTGCGCGGCCTCTTTCGCCTCTCTTTGCATTGCAAAACCTGCTTTCACGCCAACTACGAGCTCATAGAGCACGATTACGTGCACGATTAAATCAATGAATATCGAAAAATCGCCAAAATCCAAATAAGCAGGAATATCTATGACCAAAAACACGGTATCGATTGCGAATAATACCAAAGCGGCAATTAACCACCCTGCGTGTTTTTTCGAGAATATCCAACAGACTAAATAGGGTATTAAGGTAATTAAAGAAAGGACAATCCCGATGAGCAAATAGGCGTTCTCTCCCGTTTCAAGTTTTAATACGAACCCAACGTTTGCGATTACCAACGCAATATGCGCAGAGAATAAGAAATACGTGTCCGCAAACATAACAAAGACGTTGACAACCGATAACAACAGAATAATCAAGAGCGAAAGTCTTGCGTTTTTATATTTTCCAGAGCTGGGTAAAAGCGTCGTTTTGTCATTCATAAACACACCTCTCGTTGTTGATTATTTTATGGAATAGTCGGCGTGGGAATAACAACCGTCGCGGAATCCCCCGCCACAACGGACGGCAATTCGCCGTTCCATTTCGCTAAATATTCAAGATATTTCAAATAATCGGTAATCAACTGCACCTCTTCCGCGCTCTTACCCGTGAAATCGATTTCGTATTCGATTGCCGTCGCGCCCTCTGCATCCGTAATTTCTGTTTCTGTAATCGCAAAACCGAGCGCACGCGCAACCTCTATGGATTTAAGCTGAATTGCAAGCGCCGCCGCTTTCGCCACCTCGACCTGCGCTTGCGCGTCTGCCTTCGCCGTTTCGATTTTCGCCTCTGCCGCGAGCTTGGCAACCTCTAATTCCTTTTCTGCGTTGACTATTGCCGTTTGCTTTTCGTATTCCGCTTTGAGCTTTTCTTGCTCCGCAATCATTTTATTTTCAACCGTCTGTTCAAAGGCGTCCGAAAAATCGATATTCGTAAGCACCACCGCAACGATATTTACGCAATATTCTTCCGTTACCGTCGCTTTAATCACTTCTTCTACCTGCGGCGAAATCGTCAAACGGGTTTCAATGATGTTCATTGCCGAATAGGAAGAAAGTCTTGATTTCGTCTTTTCCGTTGCAACGCTTTCAATACGGTTAGCAAGCGCAGTCAACGCGCCGTATTTATTCGCAATTTCAATCGCTTTGGATGAATCTATTTGGTATTGCACCGTCATCACAATATCCATCGTTTGCGCGTCCGCCGAATACGCTTGCGTTCTAATTTCTAAATTTTGCACCTTTGCGTCGTACACCTCATAGGTTTCCGTAATCCAAAAATCAAAATACGTGCCCGCCGTGCGCACCTTTTCCGCTTTACCGAGATGCTTGACGACGGCGACTTCGCCTGCGTTTACCGTATGTATACTCATAGGAAAAATCGCGAGCAATAACGTGAAAACGCCCGCCAACACCGTCGGTAAAACGGCTTTTTGCATTTTTCGTTTCGTGTAATGCTGCACCGCAAGCATACCCGCACCAACCGCACACGCCAAAAAAATTACTGCTAAAATAATACCTATCATTTTTTATACGCTCCTTTTATAGGTTAATTTTATTATATCATAGCCTATTCTATTTGTCAAGCGTATAAAAATAAAAAGCGTATAAAAATAAAAAACGAAACGCGGGGTGATTACCTCGCGTTCGCTTTGTCTGAAAAGCGGCAATTACCTATCCTCCCGGTAGTAACCTACAAGTACTTTCGGCGTAAAAGAGCTTAACTTCTGTGTTCGGAATGGGAACAGGTGGGACCT